>JACQNV010000070.1 GCA_016202865.1 Candidatus Aenigmatarchaeota archaeon | reverse complement strand
TATTTCTTATACTTCAAGAACTGCGCTAGTAAGGCAAGCAGTTGTATTTCTGGAGTTCCGCCTTGATTTAACCTAAATTCGTACTCGCCAATTTTCTCAAGTAAATCAACCTTGGCTTTTTCGTCTATCTGTAAACCGAAGAGCTCTTTGTGCATGCTTTTTAGTATGTCTTCCCCTGAAAGCCCCTGGTTAATCAGCAAATTGAAAAGTTGTTTTCTTGCCTCTTCAAATCCGCCGCCTAAAACACCATTCAACATCTGCCTTATTTCGTCTGGTTTAACCTGGGAGGAAATCTCATAAACAAGATCCTCTGTCACATCTTTATGTGTTGAACATGCCTGCAAAAGGTTTGCAACTTTTCTTAAATCGCCCTCTGACAAATTGACTATTGCGTCTATTGCTTTCTGATCAATCTTCATTTTTTCAGAGTTGACTATTTTCTCAATATACTTTTCAACATCTGGTTTTGTCAACCCTTTGAATCTGAAAACGACACACCTGGACTGTATCGGTTCTATAATTCTCGAAGAATAGTTGCAACTGAGGATAAACCTGCAAACATTGGCATATTTTTCTATCGTCCTCCTCAAAGCCTGCTGGGCTTCCGGTGTCAATGCGTCTGCCTCGTCCAAAAAAACTATCTTAAAATCAGCGCCCAGAGGCCTTGTTCTAGCAAACTCTTTTATTTTGCCCCTAACAACATCTATTCCCCTCTCATCGCTTGCGTTGGTTTCTGAAAAGTTCTCTTTCCAGTGGGTCCCAAAAATTTCCTTTGCAAGGGCCAATGCTATTGTTGTTTTTCCAACGCCCGCAGACCCAGCAAACATCATGTTTGGTATAGAGCCCTGACTGACCCAAACTCGCAACCTATCAACCACATGCTTTTGGTTTATTACATCATCCAGTTTCTGCGGTCTGTATTTCTCAACCCATAAGTCTAGAGGCATACTAGAATTTATACAATGGAGTTTTATAAGTTAATTATGATCATAGCTGTCACAGGCACACCAGGAACAGGCAAAGATACTATTTCTAAAGTTCTTGCAAAAAGGCTCGGTTTTAAACTTGTTGATCTCAACAAACTTGCCAGAGATAAATGTTTGTTAAAAGGTTATGATCAAAAAAGAAGGTGCGACATCGTAGACATCAGAAAACTTAATGAAGAAGTTAAAAAATTCAGAAGGGATTTGGTTATACAATCGCATTATGCGCATGATCTGAATGCTGATTTGGTTGTTGTTTTGAAGACAGATCTAAAAGAGCTAAGGAAAAGGCTGGAAAAAAGAGGGTGGCCAGAAGAAAAAATAAAGGAAAATTTAGAGGCCGAGATATTTGAGATTTGTAAAGACGAGGCATTGCAAAAAACAAAAAAAGTTTTCGAGTTTGATACAACAGAAAAAAATCCGGAGAAAACAGCAGAGGATATTTTAAATGTAGTTTACAGAGAGTCCTTCGATATAAAGAACCTGAAAATTGGCAAAGATCTCGCTAAATATTTCAAAAAACCATATGGAGAAGTCTTCGGTTCTGTAGAAAGGTTTTCGCAATCCAAAATAAGGCCAATATCGCATGGTCTCATGATATGTGTTGGTGACATGGCAAGCTATACGCTAACAAATGCAGGAGTAAAACCGGACATTATTATAATTGATAATAAAATCAACAGAAAACCATTTAAAGGAAAAATAAATTTTCATGGGAAGACGCTAAAGGTCATTAATGCTCCAGGCATAATAAGCCGGGGGCTTTGGAATACAATCAAACAGGCAATAAAAACTGGAAATAAAATAAAAGTTTCTGTTATTGGTGAAGAGGATTTGGCTGTCCTTCCAGCAGTTATAATGGCCCCTTTAGGATCTGTTGTTTTTTATGGACAGCCTGAGGTTAATAGAAAGAGCGGGCTGGTCGCCATAATTGTTGACATAAATAAAAAGAAGGATGCGATAAGCCTACTTAAGCGGATTACACGGTTACAATAGTTTTATAAGCAATATTCATTATTATTAACTAGGTTATGTACCAAACCTTTGTTTTAATGACTGTTTTGACTGTAATTTTGCTAGCCGTAGGGTGGGTTTTTGGAAGCATCCTTGGAATGGGTATAGCGCTTGTAATTGCCTTGGCGATCAATTTCGGGACTTACTGGTATTCTGACAAAATAGTTTTGAAAATGTATAAGGCGAAGCCATTAGAAAACAAACAGATAGAGAAGATAGTTGAAGATCTTGTACAGGAAGCAAAGTTGCCAGCTAAACCAAAGCTGTACATGATTCCAACACAGGTGCCCAATGCGTTTGCTACTGGAAGGGATACCAGAAATTCAGCTATTGCAATTACAGAAGGTTTGATGGATTTGAATAAAGCCGAGATAAGAGGTGTTTTGGCCCATGAAATAAGCCACATAAAAAACAAGGATGTCCTGATAGGCACAATAGCCGCCTCGATGGCAGGAGCGATTTCCTTCATCGCGCAAATAGGATATTATGGCTTGTTTTTTGGTAATGACAGAGAAGGCCAAGGAAATATATTAGGTTTAATCTTGATCGTTATCTTTGCTCCGATAGCTGCTCTGCTTGTTAGAATGGCTGTTTCAAGAAGCAGAGAATACAAAGCTGATTTCACCGGGGCTTTACTAACAAAGGAACCGGAGGCCCTAGCTTCAGGATTGAGAAAAATAGCTGACATAGCAAAGGCGCAGCCAATAAAAGGGTCGGCAGCCACATCACACTTATGGATAGTAAACCCGCTGCATAAGGACTGGTTTGTAGATATGTTCTCAACACACCCTGCAGTTGAAAAAAGAATTAAAAAATTAGAGGAGATGGCAGGCGAACTAAGATATTCAGAATAAATAGTACCCGCTCTAATATTATTTATGTTGGAATCAATTATCAGCCTTAAAGAAATAGTTAAAAGGCCTTATTTGATGTTTCTTTGGACATTTATCATAGGCAGCGTCGCCATAATAATAAGCACAAGGATAGCAGTGACAACCAATAATGTCAATTTGCACGGCCTTTTTGCAGTAATGTTTATTGTTATACCAACATCTTACTTCTTAACAAGGTTAATAGTCAGGGATGAGAAGCTTGAAGAGAAAGAGATTGCAAGGCATTTTAAAAAAGGCATATGGCAGAGATATAGAAATGAGTTCTTGATATTCGCAACATTCTTTTTCAGCCTTGTCTTCACCTTTGCTATTTGGTCCTTTGTGGTTGGCCTTGACTTTTTTCAAATACAAAACACCGAAATAGCGCGAGTTGTTGGCGGGACAGGCAATGCAGTTTATCCAGGATTCACATTTGAAAACATACTCATCAACAATTCCTATGTTTTTGCATTGTCCTTTATGCTATCCTTTATCTTTGGTGGCGGCGCTGTTTTTATAATCGTCTGGAATGCAAGCATTCTGGGGACCTTCATAGCTAAATTATCTACAACTGTTTGGGATATCCCAGCTCAAACAATAAGGTTCTTGCCTCACGGGACATTTGAGATCGGCGGTTATCTTCTGGCGGCGGTTGCTGGAGGCATAATATCCGCGGCGATAATAAGAAAACACCATAAAAGAGGTGTGTTTAAAGTTGTTTTGACAGATGCGCTAATAGTATTTCTGATAGGTTTTGCGTTGATTGTCATAGGCGCCGGCATCGAGATATTATAGAACTGTGCTAAAACAGATCATATAGGTCGCCATACCGCTGTTTATGGCCTTATATGGAGCTCATTCTGGAACGCTATATAAGTAGAAATTACCATAATATAAGATAATTTAACGGTCTGCAAGACCGCGCGCAGCCTTAAGCGCTAATAGGGGTTATGAGTTATATAGAAAGGATAGTTATCCAAGGTTTCAAATCATTTAAAAGAAAAGTTTCTGTTCCGCTTCTCCCTGGATTTACTGTTTTTACAGGCCCAAATGGCTCTGGAAAATCAAATGTCGCAGAGGCCATATCTTTTGTTCTTGGAATGCAGTCAAGGGCTATAAGAGCAAAGAAGGCAGAGGAGCTCATTTTTCATGGCGGCAAATCCAAAGAAGCCGCTGAAGACGCAAGGGTTTTTTTGCATATAAACAACTCAGACAAGTCTTTGCCGCTGGAACAAGAGGTTGTTGTTTCTAGAAGGATAAACAAGGCCGGAGTCAGCACATACAAAATCAATGGAAAAACAGTAACAAGGCAGGAAATTGTTGATATATTGGCGCAAGGAAGGATATCGCCTTATGGGCATAATGTAATACACCAGGGGGATGTCATGCACCTTGTTGAAATGGATCCTGTTGACAGAAGGAAGGCTATTGATGAGATTTCCGGGATTCTCGAATATGAGGAAAAGAAGCAGAAGGCGTACAAGGAATTGGAAAGGGTGGCTGAAAAGTTGCGGGAAGCTGAAATAATTCTGAATGAGAGGCTCCAAATTTTAGAGAGAATAAAAAGAGACAGGGACATGGCTGTAAGGTATCAGGAGTTGCAGAAAGAGCTGGACCTTGTTCGCGCCGCTCTAATATGGCTAGAATATTCCAATGTGGAAGTTGACATGAAAGAGCTGGACAAAAAAATAATTGAGCTTGAAAAAGAAGTTGTTATTTTGGACAAGGAAATAAAAGATCTTGATCAGGAACTGGAAAAAGAGGAGAAAATACTTGATAATATAACATCTGAATTTCTCAAAGTTTCAGACAGTGTTGAAGTGAGCAAGAAGTTGGCTAATTTGAGGTCGGAAATAGAGATCAAGAGGGATAGGGTTGGATCAAATAACAGAGAAATAGAAAGGATAAGGGAAGTCCTAAACCGCGAAAGGGGAGGCAAATCTTTTATTTCACACCTAAAAGAGTTTTCTGGGGTCAAAGGTATATTGGCAGATCTTATTTCTTTTAGGGGTGATTATGGGACAGCTGTCCAAGTTGCTGGCGGTTCACACCTCAATGACATTGTTGTAAATACATCTGATACAGCTGTTAAGTGCGTTAAGCATCTGAAGGAAAACAGGATAGGCAGGGCAAGGTTTTTACCAATAGATAAGGTAAGGTCGTCTGCAAACATGTCTTTGCCCAGAGGCGCAATTGACTGGGTTTCCAATCTTTTACAGTTTAAACCAGAATATAAAATGGTTGTTGATTATGTTTTCTCAACAACTGCTTGCACAAAGGATGCAGACACAGCAAATTCCATACTGAAAGCCGGTAATAGAGTAAGGATGGTCACTTTGGATGGGGATTTGTTTGAAACAGGCGGAGCAATTACAGGCGGATTTTTCAAGGCAGCTGCGAGCGGCGATTCGAAATTCTTTAAGGATATAGAGAGGTTGGAGAGAGAAAACAAGGATATGCTTGAAGATATAGATAACTTGGAGATTCAAATTGAAAAGCTCTCTAAACAGGAGACCAAAGCCCAATCAATAAGCAGCGAAGTTAAGAAAATAAGGTTTGATGAAAGGATGAAGAAATTCAGGGAGAAGAGGAAGGAATCTTATGAGAAAAGGCTGACACTGTTGCAGAAGCTCAATGAAAACAAAATACAGCGGGCGCGATTCGAAGCAAAAGAGGATAATATAAAATTGCAATGGGAGAGATATAAGGAGCTTGAGAAGACGCTTGGCGACTTTAAAGAGATGAAGGAATATAAACTGAAAGAAAGGCAGAAATATTTGATCATGGAAATCGATAAGCTTGGACCAATAAATTTGAGGGCAGTTGACGAGTTTGATGCGATCAAAAAAGATTTTGATGTTTTCAAAGAAAAATTTGACACAATAATGGACGAGAAAAATACAGTTGAAAGCTCTGTGATCGAGATAGAGAAAAAAAGGATCGAGGTGTTTACAATTGCCCTGGACAAAGTCAATAAAAGCTTCAGGGATATTTTCAGGGAGCTCACCAATGGTGATGCTGATATAAGGCTGCAGGATACAAACAATCTTGATTCCGGCCTGATAATTTCCGCATCTCCGTCTGGAAAAAGGCTGTTGAATATAGATTCGATGTCAGGTGGAGAGAAAACATTGACCGCCATCGCTTTCCTGTTTGCCATACAGAGATACAAACCATCCCCATTCTATATTTTGGATGAAGCAGATGCTGCTTTGGACAAGGTCAACTCAGCAAAGCTCAGGGACCTAATCAAGAAGCACTCAAAACTAGCGCAGTTTATTGTGATCTCGCACAACGATGAAATTGTCCGAGCAGCTGACCAAATTTTCGGCGTAAGCATGGAAGATGGCGAATCCAAACTTCTTGGAATAAAGTTGCCTGAAAACTAATTTTATGTCAAAAAAACACAAATCCAATTTATGTAATATCAACCTGAAAGAAAGAGTTTCCAGGGCTGGTTACAGCATCGCATTTTTTATAGTCTCTGTTTATGTGTGGTATGTCCTGTTTGCCAATAAATTGACATCTGGACTAAACGAATTGATTTTGATAGTTCCGTTTTATTTGGCTTTCCTGACTGCTTATGAGGCCTCGATTGGTCACTGTGTGTTAAAAGAGAAAATTTCCAAAAAAAGCGGTTTAGTACACCTATTATCGATAGTTTCAGCTATTGTTGTTTCTGTGATTCTGGTCTTTGTCTAAACAAAACTAAATAATGTTTTCCTCTTCAAGACTTTGCTGTTTTTGATGTAGTCTTCAATCTTGATTCTCAGCCTTGATTTCAAATACTCCAAAACATCTTTCTCTGTTGAAAACTTTTTGGGTTGCTGTTTAACTGCGTTCCTGGTGTTCTCTTACTCTATAGTAGTAACCTATCGAAAGCTTTATATATATATCAGAGTGCTAAAAATAGTATTGATAATTATGGCTACAATAGAAGCTCCAGTATTGGTATTGCAAAAGGCTAGAAAGTACACACTTCCAAGAGGTGAAGTTTACTTGCATAATGGTGCAGTTACAAGAGACGGACAGCCTTTGGTGAATGTTACAAGATGGGATGCGGACAGGGTTTTTAATGAGGCAGCAAGGCAATACGCAGGAAAAGGCTTTTCAATCCAACCAGAAAGCCTGCACGAATCGTGGTCAGCAGCTGAACAAGACCCAGACGCTAGAGATGTCCTATTTACTTATCCGGCAAAGTGGCAATCACCTATTGTTATTCCTTCAAACACACCGACCGAAACAGAAGTGTATATTTTAAGGGCTGATGGGAAAGCTTTGCCTCTTTTAGGAAAGCCGAGAATCATAAACCCAACACAAAGGTTCAAAGAAGGGGATAGGGAAATTGTTGTTGGAACTGTTTTTGACTTGCCTTTTAAATTAAGTAATGGCTTTTACAATGGCCTTGAAGATTTGGATCCTGAAACAGGATTTTTAAAACAAGTAAGGTCAGAAGGTAAATACCGTGTTTGGTTTTCGGACGATGGAAAATTACATGCCTCGGTCCTCAGCTGGGGTGGCGATGTCATTTGCGGTTGGGAGCCGTCGGACTCGGACGTTCATGTGGGCCTCCGAGGGCGCTCCACAGGAAATGTACCCCCTGAATTATTGGAATCTGAAGTTGATGTTCTCAAATACCAATTAGCAAGGGAAAGGCGAGAAAGAGCAGAAGAACGCCAAACTTTTGTTGGAAGAGTAGAGGAAGTAGAAGCCTATTATAGGTCTGGTTTAGAACAGCTTGAACAGTTAAAAGCTGGTCTGCAAGATCAGAAATAAATACTTCCTTAACACTTATTTTATTGTATGTTTTTCAATAATTCTATTTTCAAGACTCAATATCCAAGATCGAGGACTCAGAACTCAAGACTCAGGACAT
>JACQNV010000067.1 GCA_016202865.1 Candidatus Aenigmatarchaeota archaeon | reverse complement strand
TTCTAACATTAAGTTAATCAATACAACTAAGCATTATTTACACATGAAATCGGTTATTGTGCTAAAGGAAGGGTTGGGCCCTGGATTTTTGGCTAATGCATCTGCGTGCATTGCCTCTGGACTTTTCCGCCAGCAGGAAGATGCTTATGGACAGGAAATAGAAGGGAAGAATTTGAAATTTATTTCCATAACTAAAATTCCAATTATGATTATGAAGCAGAACAAGCCCTTCAAGGAGCTTTTGAAAAGGGCGAAGAGAAGCGAGTTGAAGTATATGTTATTTACTCGTGAAGGGCAGTCTACCACTAATTATGATGTGTATATTGAGAGGGTGAGGGGGAAATCAGTGGAAGAGGTCGATGTTATTGGTATCGGTGTCATTGGTGAAGACGAATTAGTTAACAACTTTGCAGGGGATTTGGCTTTGTTGAGATAAAAGATCAATGATATACATGTATACTTTAATTCTTTTCTACATCTCTCAGTAGTCCAAGAAAAAACAAATAGTCTTTTTATATTTCAACAACAACTAGAGAATACATTGATTTTAAGGGTGCTGGAAACTGAGTGAAAGGTCGAAGTTGACAACAGTCAACTTCCAATCGAGATTTTCAGTTTCGGTCTGTTTATGACAAGTGAGGCTATTAGGTTATCTGAGGAGGATGCGCAGCTGGTTGTTGATTTTGAGGGCTTTTTGAGGAAGGTTTATTACGAAAAACTGATGGCGGCTTCAAATAATGGCGAACCGCTAATTGTGGATTTCAAGGATCTGGACGAATTCAAATCTAATCTGTCTGACTTGCTGTTGGAGGAACCGAAAAAGTTTTTTGATATAGTGGACAGGGCAATGTCTCAGGTTGAGATTCCAAAAAAGATTCCTGTAAGAATTTTCAATTTGCCATCGCCTGTTGCAATAAGGGATTTGAGGGCAAAGCATGTTAACAAGTTTCTGTGCGTCGAAGGAATTGTGAGAAAGGCGAGTGAGATAAGACCGGAGGTTATGGAATGTACATGGGAATGCCCAGAGTGCGGTGCAGAAATATTACAAGAAAGAAGGGGCAATTTTATTTCTTTCCCTGCGTTTTGTGATTGTGGCAATAGAAAGGGGTTCAAAGAAAAAAATAAGAAGATGATTGATACGAGATGGATTGTTATAGAGGAGCCGTTTGAGTTGACAGAGGGCGAGAGGCCGTCACAGGTAACTATTTTGTTGAAAGAGGATTTGGTCTCACCTGAAGGGAGGAGGAAAACTGATCCAGGCAACAGGTTGAAGATTACTGGAGTGCTTACAGACATACCAAAGGTTGCGATGGCTGGAAAGGGGGGTAATGTTAAATTGGATTTTTATTTGGACAGCAACCATGTGGACCCCACAGAAGTTGGGTGGGAGAGACTGAAAATAACAAAAGAGGAAGAAGAGGAAATAAAGAAAGAGGCTGCTGACCCAGGAATTTACAAGAAACTTGTGGACTCTTTGGCCCCGTCTTTGTACGGGCTGGAAGAAATTAAGGAGTCGGTTGTGTTGCAGCTTTTTGGCGGTGTGCAGCGTTTTACAAAGGACGGTAGTAAGGTTAGGGGGAATATACATATCCTGTTGGTTGGAGACCCTTCATCCGGTAAATCCCAGCTGTTAAAATTGGTCCCGCAAATTGTTCCAAGGGGGAAATATGTTTCAGGTAAGGGGACGACAACAGCTGGTCTTACTGCAACTGTTTCCAAGGATGAACAATTCATGGGCGGCTGGGTTTTGGAGGCAGGGGCGATGGTGCTGGCACATAAAGGATTACTGGCTGTTGATGAGTTTGAAAAAATGGAGCAGGGCGACCAGGTTGCAATGCACGAGGCGCTTGAGCAGGGTTCTGTATCTATTGCCAAAGCATCGATTATTGCGACACTACCCGCAGAGACTTCTGTCTTGGCTGGCGGCAATCCAAAATTTTCTAGATTTGATCCATACTTACCAATTGCAAAACAGATAACTATACCTGACACATTGCTAACAAGGTTTGATTTGAAATTTATTCTCAAAGATATCCCTGATGAGGGGTATGACAAGAAGGTTACAGAGCATCTTCTGAGATCTAGGGATGATGATTACGAAGAAGCAAGGCCGAAAATGAACACCACATTCATTAGAAAATATATTTCTTACACAAAGGAGCATTGCAAGCCTCTACTCACAAAGGAGGCTGGGAAGCTTTTGAGGAAGTTTTATGTTGACCAGAGAAAAAGGGCTGAGGGAGGGGGGCCGATACCGATTACATTGAGACAGTTCGAGGCGTTGATAAGGCTTTCAGAGGCATCTGCAAAAATTCAGCTATCTGATATTGTAAGGAAGGAAGATGCTGACAGAGCGATCAAACTGATGACATTCTCACTAAGACAACTTGGCATGGATCCTGACACAGGGAAGATTGATATTGACAGGTCAGATGGATCGACTCCGGCTTCAGAAAGATCTCATATTAGGATTGTGCTGGACATTGTTGGCGAGATGTCTGAGAAGAAGAAGGAGATTCCAATTGCAGAACTAACAGAAAAAGCGAAGAAGCAGGGCGTTGCGAATGTTGAGGAGATTATAGAAAAACTAAGAAGAGAAGGGTTGTTATTTGAGCCGAACCCAGGATATGTGCAGAAGGTGTAAATAGTAAGGGAGGGGTGGGAACCGTAGGTTTCCTAATGTGCAGATGGTTTATAGCTATTTTTCATCTTTACAATCTAAACCGGCAGAGTTAAGCAATTGTCTTATTTCTCTTGCTGTTCCAAGACCGCAATATCTATAACATAAAAACCGTTCTTCTGTATATTGTGCCAAATCTTTTAAAGTTCTAAATCCTTCTACTTCCATAATTTTAGATAAAACTCGTCTAGCTCTACTGGAAAGTCCAAGAGATTCTATTGGTGTATCAGGAGATAATCTCTCTGGAACAAAGCCATCTAGGTGTTGTGGAAAAGAATCGTGCAAACTTGCTATAGCAAAATCAATACCTTTTCTTACTGATATTAATTGTCTTCTATCGTATTCAGTTAATCCAGTTCTACTTAATTGATCTTCTATCCGTGTTATTTCTGCGTCTAAAACTGTCCTATAGAGTCTTATTTCTTGCTTGTATGCATGATAGGATGATTTTGATGTTCTCATAAAATAAAGGGCTTTGCTGCAGCTTCCATAGTAAAAGAATAAAAGAAAGCTTTAAATAAATATTCCCAGAGTATGGTTAAATGGAAAGATAGCCTTTAAATCATTTACATACAATTTTAGTAATGAAAGTTTTGGTTGTTATTGGATGTCAATGGGGAGATGAGGGTAAGGCTAAGGTTATAGATCATGTTTTTGATTCTGGATATACAGATTGTGATGGCGTCAATTACGGAGGGGCCAAGCTTGTTTTTAGATATCAGGGCGGTGCAAATGCTGGGCATACACAGGTAACTACTGATGGTAAGAAAATCATTTCTCACACTGTTCCATCCGGTGTAACAAGAAAAGGTGTTTACAATTTACTGATGCCTGGAGTTGTTATTATACCTGATGTTCTTATAGGAGAAATTGATGGCTTTAATAGTTCTGAAACTGTTATAACCCCAGATAATTTTGGTATAGGTGGAAGGGTTGGTATTACTTTAGAGTGCCACAGATTAGAGGATGGGTGGAAAGGTGGATCTTCAATAAATGCGGATTTGGGGACTACAAAAATGGGCATAGGGCCAACTTATACAGATAGGGCAAGGAGAATAGGAGTTAATTTTGCTGAGTTTTTGAATGAGGATAGTTTCAGACGCGCTCTTGATAGAAATAAAGAAAAAAGCGGCAGGGATTTTGAGATTGATAGATATTTGAAAATGTATGCTGGTTATAGAAATAGGTTGGCTCCGTTTTTGGTAGATGAGGCAGATGCGTTGGATAGATACGCTGGAGATATTGCTATAGCAGAAGGTGCTCAGGGGATAATGTTGGATGGTGAAAATGGAAGCTATCCTTTTGTTACTCCTTCTAGTCCTGTTAGATTGCCTGTTGATGCAAGTCATAGAATGGGTGTTGTTAAAGCTTATACAACTAGAGTTGGAGAAGGGCCGATGCCAACAGAGCTTGGAGATCCTCAGCAAATAAATACTGATAGACCCGATCAAAGGCTAACAGAAGAAGAAACTAGAAGGGCTTTGGATGGAGATGAGCTTTTGATGGGAAGACTTTTGAGATTAAAGGGTGGGGAGTTTGGAGCCACTACTGGAAGGCCTAGAAGGTGTGGGTGGTTTGATGCAGCTCTTGTAAGGTATGCTGTTAAAATTGGTGGAATTGATAATGTTGTTTTGACAAAACTGGATGTGCTTTCTAGAATTCCAAAATTGCAAGTTTGCACTAAATATGAGTTGGCTGGAGTTCCTACAGGAATACCCATGGACAGATTTGGTTGGTATGGATTGGAACCTGTTTTTGAAGAACTACCTGGATGGGAAGGAGATATAAGATCTGCCAGGATGTTTGGGGATTTACCAAAGGAAGGTCGGGGTTATGTTGATTTTGTGGAAGCTGCTATAGGAAGGCATATTGATCTTATTTCTATTGGTCCAAAGGGGGAAGAGACTATTGTTAGGAAGTAGTTTGTCTAGACGAATATTTTTCTATAAGCTTCTTTTGCATAGCCAGAGTTTATCGGGCTCTCATCTTCTGACATAGCTTCTAGAAACCTTCTCACTCTGCATGTTTTTAATAAATCTTTAGAGTGTTTTGAAGCGTGTAGTAGATTTTTTCTAGTTCTGTAAACTTTATATAGTGGTTATACCAATATAATCACATGAAAGAAGTTCAGACTCAGGTTAGGGAATGGGGCAGGTCTTTGGGTGTTGTTATACCAAAAGATGCAGCAATTGAAGAGCACATCAAACCAGGCGATACAATAAAGTTGCTTATATTAAAAAAATCAAACCCGCTAAAAAGGACGTTTAACAGCTTCAAATTCAAGAAAAGCACAAAGGAGATGTTAGAAGAAGCTGACATGGAGTCATGGGATGAGTGAAATATTTTTCTTTGATACATACGCTTTCATAGAAACAATTAGGGGCAACCCAAAGTATGAAAGTTTTGAAAGCGCCGCTATAATAACTACAATTTTTAACCTGGCAGAATTAAACTACATCTTGAAAAAAGAGATGACTAAAGAAAGGGCTGACGGTTATACTCAAGACTACTCTGTCTTTTTGGTTGAAGTCACATTGGAAGACATTAAAACCGCAATGGACTTTAAAACAAAAAATAGGAAACTGTCAATACCAGATGCTGTTGGTTACATAGTGGCCAAAAAGTTCGGGGCAAAATTTGTCACAGGCGATGGTGACTTTGAGAACCTTCCAAATGTTGAATTTATTAGGTAATTAAAAATCCACACCAATACCAACCGCGATGCTGGGGTTTCCAAAGCCGTTTCTTCTCTCAACATCAGAGTGCCTGATTTCTGCTCCAAACCTCCACCCTCTTTCTGTTTTCACACCAACTTGGATTTCCCCCACAGAATAGTTTTTGCCTGATCTTCCAACATCGAAAAACCCGCGCACATAAGGGTCAAACCTTCCCATTTCAAAAATCCTTGCAAAAGAGAGGCAAACTTCCTGACTTTCCCCATCTGTCCTCAAAGGGTAGGCTCTTACTTCGATGCCTTTAACTGGGGAATAGGAAACACCAAACCCGCCAATTGCATTGTTATCGCCGACAGAATCTTTGTATTCTGTTGTCAGGCCAAAACCATTGTATACAGACCTCACAAGCCTTGCTCTTCCATTGAATCTTGTTAAGTCTGTTGTGTCTGCCCGATTGAAAGGTGAATTCAAATCAACATTTCCAAAGAATCTTGTTTTTGGTGCAATTTCTGCGCCGCCATAAACTGAAAGAGTTGAAAAATCTCTCGAATCTCTCAAATATTCCAAGGATGCGGATTTATTTTGCGGAGTTGCACAACCAGCAAGAAGTGTAAGAGCCAAAACAATTTTTCTAAACATAGATATCTACTTTCAGAATTTCTCTGTTAACTCTCTTCCAGTCGTTTTCTGCTTCATTTTTTACTTTTCTATATTCCTCTAAGTCTTTTTCTATTTTTTGTATTTGTCTACTGTAATACCTTACACCAACTCTCGAGGTCTTTATAACAGACTCTATTTCTAGAGAATCTGCGCCCCCCACATATTGACACCCATCTAAAATGCTTTTATGAAGAGTGAGATTTTCTCTAGCCCGAACCAAACATTTTTTGGTTGATTCTATCAAATCAGAACTAAGATCGAATGTTTTCTCTGCTTCATTAAGTTTTAACTTAAGTTGATCCAAATAATCTACATCAATCATAGCTGTTCACTACTTATAAATCACAGTAAACCTTTTATAATCTGGTAGTCTAAATCTATACTACCATGAACACGAAAATATTCCAGAGCCTTGGTCTCACCGAAAGAGAAGCTGAAGTTTATCTCATCCTTTTAGACACAGGATCTACCACTACAGGACAAATAATCAAGAAGTCTGGCCTTCACAAGGCGACTGTGTATTCTATACTCCAGAGATTGGTTGACCAAGGATTGGTTAATTATATTATGAAAGAAGGAATCAGATATTTTGAATCGGCTGATCCTGAAACCTTTTTGGATGTATTAAGAGAAAGGGAGGAAGGTCTTCTGGAAATATTGCCCGAATTGAAAAAGAAAAAGGAACAGGCAAAACAAAAACAGGAGGCATATATTTTGGAAGGGTTAAAAGGATTGAAGGCGTCTAGAGATAAATCGCTCAAAATTTTATCTAAGGGCGATGAACTGCTTGTTCTTGGAGCATCTAGAGCTTCAAATATGGCACTGGAATCATATTGGATCAATTATCATAATAAGAGAGTCAAAGAAGGTATAAAAGCAAGAATGCTTTGGAATGAAACAGCGAAAAAATGGGGAAAAGACAGAGAGAAGCTGCCATACACACAATTAAAATATCTTCCAAAGGAACTTGAGACGCCTGCAAACATAGACATTTACAAAAATATAGTTGATATAAGTGTCTTTGCAGAAAAGCCTTTCATATTTCATATAGAGAACAAAACACTTGCAGACTCTTTCAGAAACTATTTTAATCTTCTCTGGAATCAAGATGTGAGAATTTACAGGGGCTTTGATGCAGTCACTGAGAAATTTTGGTCAATGATGGATCCAATGAAACAAGGCGATGAATATCTTGTTCTTGGGGCAAACTATGGATTTGGCGGACAAAAACTAAAAGAATGGTTTACAAAATATCATGTAGAAAGGGTGAAGAGAAAAATAAAAGCAAAACTTCTGACATCCTCTGAAGCGTATCAAGGCGCGTTAGAGCATTTGACACAAACAGGCGACCCAGGAATGAAGTTTGGAGAAATAAAAAGGCTTCCTCCAGAATTTTCAAGCCCAATGCAAATCAATTTGTACAAACCAAACAAGGTCTTGATGTTTTTGTGGGGGAAAGAGGAAATGGTTTGTTTTGAAATTGAATCTGCTTTACTGTACAAGAATTTCAAAAACTATTTTGATGGATTGTGGAACCAAGAAATTAAAACAGTTAGGGGTTTGGATGGAGTAAAGGAATTATTTTTGGAAACTCTTTTTTGTGGCGAGTTGAGGATGATAGGAGCCAGAGGTTATTTATTGGAACGAGTAAAAGGATTTTATG
>JACQNV010000004.1 GCA_016202865.1 Candidatus Aenigmatarchaeota archaeon | reverse complement strand
TGAGAACAAAATATCCGAAGGATAAAAAACATTAACCCTGTGCTGTACTCCTTCTCCAGTTGGCTGGCACTGATTATCATGCTTATTGTTAAAAGCGTTATTTAATAGTTTTTGGATTTATTACTAAGAAAACTTTATTAATATGCTTTGATTATCCAATAAGTATGGGGAAAGATTTGGAATCAACAGTTAGCGAGATCATAGAAGATCATGAGATCGCAGATGGCGATTTGGATTCTCTCAAGGAGTTGGGCGCAAAAGATAAAGGTATAGCTGATGTGATTGAAGAAGAGCCGTTCATAGATAAAAAAATAGGGATAAAAGATCCTATTAAAAAATATCTGCGTGAAATAAGCGCTATCCCTCTTCTTAACAGGGAAAAAGAAGTTAAACTGGCAAAAGAGATCGAATCAGCTAAAGAAAAATACGCTGAAGCTTTTTTTAGCGCTTATTACAGCATAATTAAGCCTTCTGTGCTTAGGACTATAGCTGGGGTGCTCAAAAGGGAGATAAGCATAGAAGAGGTGATACAAAAGCAAATAATAAATGGCCATGAAATAAATGAAAAAACAGCCAGGAAGAATATTGCTGCTTTGTACGAAAAGCTCATGCATTCCGATAATGGCCACAATATGAGCGATCTAATGATAAGATTGAATTTAAGAATGGACAAGATCAAGGAGCTTGAAAAAGAGGCTGAGGGCCACATACAAAAAATAAATGATGAGGAGTTAAAAAAGACTTATGGAGAAAAACAAGAATCTGTTAAAATAGAGCATGATAAATATTGCAAGCTAAGAAATGAGCTTGTTAGTGCAAACTTGAGGCTTGTTGTAAGCATTGCAAAAAAATATATTAACAGGGGATTGCATTTTCTGGATTTGATTGACGAGGGAAATCTTGGCTTAATGACTTCTGTTGAAAAATTTCAGTATCAAAGAGGCTATAAATTCTCAACTTATGCAGCGTGGTGGATTAGGCATGCGGTAACAAGGGCCATAACAGATCAGTCCAGGACTATAAGACTGTCGGCTTATATGCATGAAAAGGCGAACAAACTGCATAAAGCTTCAGAAGATATTGTTCAGAAAGAGGCAAGAGAACCAACAGTTAAACAGATAGCTAAAAAATTGAAATGGAAGCAAAGTGATGTTAAAAAAACAATGCGGGCTTATGATTTAAAGCCTCGCTCATTACAGGACCCAATTAAAGAAGGAGGAAAAGGTGAATTTGGTGATTTGATAGAGGATAAATCGGCTGTTTCTCCCAGCGAGTCTATGGACGCACATCTAGTGGGCGAACATACGAGAAAAATGCTGGAGACGCTTCCAGAAAGGGAAAGAGAAGTATTAATCTTAAGGTTTGGACTTAAAGATGGCAGCAGCTACACATTGGAGGAAGTGGGCAATCGCTTTAGTTTAACCACTGAAAGGGCAAGGCAGATAGAGCATAAAGCATTGGAGGAACTTCGGCATCCAAATAAGTCTAGAGCTCTAAGACACTTATTGGGAGACGAAGAATTGGGAAACAAAGAACCTTCGCCATCAAAACCAATATTAGTGAATAAGCAGGAGGATAGATATGCCTCTATAAGAACAATTGTCAGTAAGAGGTGGAAATATTCAACTAGGCCGGTAATACTTAAATTAGCAAAAGTGCTTGGGGTTGCGGTTTATAATGGAAGGGCAATTCTATCAGAAGATCTTGAAAAATTAGATTTATATGTTCATCCAAAGGAGGTCAGGTTTTTTAATAGCACCAGGGTCACTAATGCCATATTTAGAGATGCAACAAAAGATCCAAAGAAGGCAGGCAATCTTTATCTGGCCCAATTGGAAGAAGCAGAAAGAATTAAGAAGCTTTGTAGTTTTATGTGGCATGGCAGATATAGCCAGGAACATATGCAGGAGCTGCTTGGCATAAAAGGAGGCAAGGGCTATTTAGCAAAATCCTATGATAGGTTTATGACTCAATTTAAAGATTTAGAAGATGTTGTAAAGAAGCATGGAATAAAGTTGAGGTTTAATATGTCTGCCACAGACTTGATCAGGAAGGGCGTAGTCTATGTTAAAAACCTGCATAAAACTTAAAATAGGCCTCCTGCACAACAAAAATAATCACACAAAACAAAAAACTTTAAAAAAAGAGAAGATATTACAGCCTTAAATGCATGAAACTATCATTGCTAACCAGCTGATCGAGGAAGCCAGGAAGCAGGGCAATGTGAGAAAGATCGTTGTTGAAGTGGGGGAGATAGCTGACATGCCTGCTGAAGAGCTAGGTGAGACATTAAAGGCAATGGTGCCCTGGGAAGTTGTTATTGTGAAGGCAAAGGCGAAAGTAACATGCCCGTGCGGCTATGAAGGCGATCCAAAGATCATCTCCCAGGAGCATGATGCTGTCATTTATGAATGCCCTGAATGCACCCAAGTGCCTGATGTTGCTTACGGCGATGAGATTATTCTGAAAGAGGTTGT
>JACQNV010000066.1 GCA_016202865.1 Candidatus Aenigmatarchaeota archaeon | reverse complement strand
GTACATCGAAATATTGTTTTACTTTTTCTGACATTTTTCTTTTTCTGTTTTTAGTTTGTTCTTCGTTGGACATATTTTATTAATGAAGTTCAGCAATCTGACCGCAAACAGTTAAAAACTTTATATACAGTCCAAAGCTACCCATCAATTGATAATTATGAAAGAAGTTCTTAAAGATTTGGGGTATCGGGAAAGGATACTGAACCATTTAAATGGTTCGGACAGACCTCAGGATATAGAGAAAATTAGAGTTTCAACAGAGATTGGCAACTGGAACACATGCCTAAAGCACTGCTTGGAATTGATGATTAACAGGGAAATAGAAGGTCAGAAAACCAGTAAAAGTTGGGTGTTCTGGAAGAAAGGGAAAGTTAGTACTAGCCCCAAATAGAGGGTGGAAAAAAGAAGGGAAATAGGTGCTCAATAGATACTTGTATCTATACCTTATAAAATTTCTCTTTCTGCTACTGTTTTAGCGGTAGCTATATCCACCTTCTTAGGAGGAAATTATGGCCTTTGTGAGCCAAAAAACTAAATACGAAAACAAACCAAGACCGACAACCAAAGTAGTCGTCGAGTCTTTTGAAGAAATGCAGGAGTTCAACGAAGATATACGAGTTCCAATTAAGGGACTTAGCTTTGTTGACTCTAACGCAGCTATCTGGGCACCAAAAAACAACAGGGAACAGATAGAGAAGCTGCTAGATAGCAAACAACCAATAAATTGTACACTATCGATGACCACAGGTAAGGACGGTAGGGTTTTTGTAAACCTGAACGTAGTTGGAGGGGAGCAATCCCCCTCCAACTCTACTTTATTGAAACTTCAAAAGTGGCAAGAGTTTCCAGGAACAGCTCACTACGATTGGCTAACTGGTTATGTTGGTCTAAGTTATGATCAGATTTATGATTTAGTTCTTACTGGTAAAGTTGTTCCTTTGAAGAATGGTTGGTTTGCTCTTGATGATGAATATGTTAAAAGGTGTGTAAGGAAACCGAGTCCCGGAAAACTATCATCAAATTTGAAAGATTTTAAGGAGGTGTATTATGATAGGAACAGAGCCAATTAGAAGATTAGTAGAGCTTGCTCTTCTAAGTGCTTACATAAAAGATGAGAAGCCTTTATCTATGCTTATAATTGCAAGCCCAGAACATGGCAAGACAGAGACGCTGCTTGAATTTAGAGGCAACCAAAAAGTAGACTTCTTATCAGACGCAACACCCTACGGAATCTCGACACAGCTTTTGCCAAAGATACAGATGGACAGAACAAACCACATAATTTTCCCAGATTTTTTAAAGGTCGTCAACCGAGGCAGAAGAATTACTGACGAAATTTTGTCCCTACTGAACATTATAGTTGAGGACGGGCTTACTGGAAGCATCTTCACCAAGAACATAAACTTCGTACACGACGAGAAAGAACCCAGAAAGTATGCAGGGGTCATAATTGCTATTACACCAGACGCATTGTATTCAAGGAAAGAGAAGTTCAAAAAATTTGGGTTCTTTAGCCGATTATTACCTTTTTACTTCCACTATACTGAGGAGGACAAAGCAAGGATACATGAAATAATCAAGCATGGAAGCGGTAAGGAAGAAACAACAATGTTGGTATTCCCAGATAAGGATGTTGACATACAGCTGCCAATGGAAATAGCTGACAGACTAGACCCGCTTGTTGAATTACTACAACCTGTACTTGGAAGTTTTACAGGATTCCGGCTTAGAAAACAACTTCAAGTTTTGCTGAAAACCAATGCTCTACTCAATAAAAGAGACACTGTTTCAAACGAGGACTTAAAAGACGTCTACTGTTTTATGCCCTTCCTTTTCAATCCTTTAGGTGGAGATGAATGTGTATGGAGGATACTTCGGATGTTACCATCAACCTACACAGACATAGTTGAAGGTTTAAAGTCACTATACAGCGAGTCTACAATCAACAGACGACTCCAGTTTTTACAAAACTCAAAACTCATAACCCAAAACAATAACCAATACACAACCACCATCAACGAGGTGTGTATTATAAGTGAAACACACCAAAATGAAAGTGAAGTCCAAAACCCAGAACTCAAAACACAAGACAACAAAGACAAGGAGGTGGAGAATGCCACAGGATTACCACAAACTTGAAATATACAAAGAGGCTTACAATCTGTCCGTTGACGTATTCAAAGAGTTGGCTAAGATACAAGGAAACTTTAGACTCGTTGAACAGATAAATGCAGCTGCAACAAGCATATTCTCCAATGTTGCTGAGATGTCTGGCTACGAGTCTACAGGACAACATCTAAACAAAATACTTACTTCAATCGGAGAGTGCAATGAACTAGAAGCCAGACTAAATCACCTTATTGATGTTAGCTTACTTGATAATGTTAAAGGTAAAGATTTTGTAAATAGAACTATTGAAATTAGAAAGAAATTGTTTAGGATAAGGGAAACTATAAAATTAAGAAAGCCCCTTTGATGTGACTGATTTAGTTATAAATATAATTTCTATATATCATGATGATACGTGATCTGGTGCTAACGTTGTTTATTACAGGAATATTATTCTATGCATTTTATCCTCTAATGCTTTCTCTTGGAGGACTTACCTTTATAAGTTTCCTTCTGGCTTGTGCACTTAGCTTCTATAGGGGTGTAGTATTCGAAGATCCCAGAGTTATTGGTTTTATTGCTATTGGACATGTTTTAACCAATGTCGCTGTAAATAGTGTTTTACCTTTGGCATTCGAAAGTATTTTAACTGGATCAATTCTTCAAGCGTCTATAATCGTTGTTGTGTTTTCTGTCATTTATTTAAAAGGAAAGGATATACAATCAATTAGTTAAATATCCCAGTCCATAGAATAATATGACTTTAGGATTTTTAGACTCTCTATTGAATTCTGTGTCGTCTTTAGTTTCAATAAACCAGACTTCTTTGTCTGTAATTATATTTTCTACAATACTCATGTACTCTATTTTATTGTATGTAGTTTCAAGAAAAAAGATATATAAAAGTTGGAAAGAATTGGATCAGATAGATAGAATAGCTCTCTGTTTCGGATTAACTTTATTTTCTATAATGTTCTCGCTTATATGGTCTCTATTGCTCGCATCAGTTTTCTCTATTATATCTTTGGTCTTAAACACATCTAATACTGGTATAACAGAAACAGGTAGATACTTTGTTAGCGCTGTCTATGTGTTTTCTGCAGTTACCTATGTGTTGTTCTTGTATAGTCTTACAAAAATGAAGGCAAAAACAATAAAGGGCTTATTAGGACAGTGGATAGGCGATATATTGAATAGTATATACAAACTTCTTTTTTTAATTTTGATACCTTTCTCGGTTTATAGTATCGCCTATAACTATTCAGTGTTTTTAAACTCTACTATAGGTATGCCGCTGTCACTAGATATATTTTTAAGTTCTATTCAAGTCCTGTTCTTTGTTTTAGTCATATCAATAGGCTTATGGATTTATATCTACACCGTAACAAGATCGAAAAAGAAGAGTTTAAAAAATCTTGTTATGAAATGGATAGATTCGAGATTTTGATTTTATTTAAGTGTCTTCCATTTCATAAACATCTCCATCATAAACCCCTTAAACTCTTTGTCGTCTACATCTTTCAAGTCAAAGGCTTCTTTCTGGTCTAGTACCATACCACACTTTGCACAGTATTTAGAAGAGGAGTCATTTGTAGAACTGCATCTTAGACAATTCTTTGATTTTAAAATGTCAGTACTTGTGTTATCCTGCTTAATTCCGTGTATCTTGAGTATTTTCTCCTCTATGTCTGCACCAGACAGATGGACATAGACTTGTGTTGTGGTTAGTTTCTTGTGACCAGCGTATATCATAACTTCCTGTGAATTGAGTTGTTTGCTTAGGTGGGTTAGTTTGCTGTGTCTCAAGATATAGGAATAGACTCTTTTCCTAATTTGTGCCCTTTTAGCACATTCTTTTACTATATTGTTTACTGAAGTAGAATAAAGGTGTGTTTTACTGTATCTGTCTTCTCTATAGAATAGAGGTGCATCATGGTCTTCTCTATATCTGTGTTCTTGTAGGTACTGTGCTAACAAGCTTACAGGTTCTATAATTCTAAGTCTCCTAGATCCAGTCTTGCCTGTATCTCTCACCATTACCACAGCTCCGTACTGATCAAAGGTTAAATCTCTTATCCTTAATCCAGTCAATTCAGACGGTCTCATTGAACCATGGTAAAGTAGACTCAGCAAAGCCTTAGTCCTGACAGACTGTGCAGAATCTATAAGTTTGTTGACCTCTTCTTCAGACAATATGTCTTCTGGTAATTTCCTTTTTAGTTTTACCCTAAGCCTATACTGTCTAATGCCTAAATTAGGATTGATGTACTCTGTGAATATCCTAAACATCTGCCAATAGTCTTTCTTTGTGTCATCTGATAAGGTTTGATTGGTACTTACCCAGAAAAAATACTTATCTACTGTCTCTTTGTTTAGATTGGATAGGTTTACACTACCCATTATTTCCAGAGACTTACGGATAATACGGAGATACTTTAATCGTCTTTTTTCTGTAAATCCTTTCTTAACACACGAATCCTCCAAAAACCCATAGATAATCAGTTTGTTTTCTTCTGATAGATTATCTAATATGTTTTGAAGTGCATTCCTGTATACACCACTCAACACTCTAGACTCAAAACCTACTGGGACCAATTGCGTGGTGAGTATGCGCCGGCCGAGATTCGAACTCGGGTCACAGCCTTGGCAAGGCCGTATTCTACCAAGGTACAAACTCTCTTTCCGGAAGCCGTAAAAATTGCGAAGCAATTTTAGGCTCCTTTTCTGCTTAAGCTCTTTTCTTGAAAAAGAGCTTACTATACTACCGGCGCAATAGATTTAATAAAGACTATTAATCTTGGTTAATATATTCTTATATAAATAATAACCTAATGGTGCGGGGGTTTCCGAGTCAGCCCTTCTTTCCCGAAAGAAGTGTTGAGATCCCAAGAAAGGGATTTACTGACATAATGGGGTAAAGAGAAGGGTAGGCGGAATTGGCTAAAGGGGCAGGACTCAAGTTGTCTTGAGTATTGAGTCTTCATTATAGAAGACCGTGACAAAAGTTATCCTGTGGCTTAGTGCCTTCGTGGGTTCGAACCTTTCTTTCGGTTCATAGATCAAAGAAATGTTCACGAAAGAAAACGAATTTCCCATCTCCCGCATAAACTTTTATTTCTTACCACAATCAATATGTATGAGACAATATACTAGAAAACTTTATCTCGCCGATCTTTCTAGAAAGAGTTTACAGATTTACGAAGAGGCGATGGCAGATGATTTATCAGATCTCAGGAGACTAGCATTACAGAGAGGATATTCAGAACCAATTGTAGAGGGTAATACGCTAGATCCAAGGTGCAGACTCATTCTAGTGAGACCACAACACCAAGGCGCCGCTTATCTAGCTTATTTTAAACACAAAACTAGGATTGCGGAGTTCTCTGAAATAGCTCAAGGCCACTATAACGGCGACCTTCAACGATCTTTAAGAGAAGATATTGATCTTATTGGATTGGATTTTTTAGAAGAGTTTAAGCGACTTTTTCTTCTCATACCTCTTGCATCTCTTAATCTACTTTCCGGAAGCTTACCAACAATAACAAGCGAGAAACAAAAGGAGGTTAGAAGGCTTATGCATGAAAAAGGGTTATCATATGGTCCACATGTAATACTTTCTTTGCTTTCAGAAAAGGATTCCATGCTCGAAGAAGAGGTAACAAATTGACATAAACTAATTTATAAACCTAACCGACTATTATTCTGATATGACAGTAAAGCTAAGGGACAAAAACGAGGATTACCAGCAATTGATAATTGAACTTGACCAGAGAAAGCAGCCTATATGGAAAGCTGTAGCTAAAGGCTTGAACAGACCTAGAAGGGTTGGCTTTACAATGAATTTGAATAGGTTGGATAAATTAACAAAGGGTAAAGAAACTATTGTTGTTCCAGGCATTGTTTTAGGCACAGGCGAACTGACAAAATCCCTAAATATTGCCGCTTTAAGATTCTCAGATTCAGCAAAACAAAAGATAGAAAAAGCTGGCGGCAAATGTTTGGGAATTGAACAGCTGGCTAAGGAAAACCCTGATGGAAAGGGTGTGAGGATAATGGGTTAATATGGCAGATCTTTATTTGGATGCAAACAACCAGATTGTGGGTAGGCTGGGATCAACCGTAGCTAAAACACTTTTGAAAGGAAATAAAGTTTTTGTAATAAACGCTGAAAGAGCTGTAATATCAGGAAGCCCAAAACCAACCATTGAATTATACAAAACCAAGACAGTTAGAGGCGACCCTTACAATGGACCATTCTATCCAAAAACACCAGACAGGATGATCAAGAGAGTTGTGAGAGGAATGCTTCCAAAAAACAATAAAGGCAGGGAAGCCCTGAAAAAACTTATCGTTTATTTGTCCAAACCAGAAGAGTTTGAATCTAAGCAATTTACACAACTAGAAGCAGCAGAAAACAAATTGCCAGGAAAATTCCTGACACTTGGTGAAATCTGTTCTGAACTTACTGGAAAAAAATATTAATTTTTAGATCAACCAAAAAACCAATTTCAACCATTTCCATATCTAGTATTTCCTTCCCTCTTTCTGCCTGTATATTCTTTTCCTTCCCTGTCAATATAGGTTCCGCCAAAGCTTCCGTATGCATGCGTGATATTTCCTGAATTTCTTTCTCTGGAAAGCCTGTAAACCTCCCCTAAAGGTGTGTTTAGAATCTCAGCATCCATTATTTTTCTGTTGAATTCGACCTTTGTCTGTATGCTTACCAAAGACGGTGGCTTGCTGCTGACTTGAAACTTCCACTGTATCTCGCCTTTTTTTGATACAGAGTACAAGAAACTGTTCCATGTGCCGGCTATGATAGAGTTTTGGGAAACACCAACACCCATTGCAATTGGGCCGCCTATTTGAGCTTTCCAAATCAAACTTCCTTTCTTTTTATCAATTGCGTAGATATTGCTATCAAGCGATGTGAAATAGACAATATCGCCTTCAACGAGGCCCTTTGAAAAAATCATATCATCTGTCTGAAATTTCCAGACGAGCTCACCTTTAGTATTTATGGCTGATATTTTGCCGTCAAAATCCCCAACATATATTATATCATCATCTACAGCGGGTCCCCTGCCTTGGGAAACAGGCGTACCTAGATTATATTTCCATAAAAACTCCCCTTTCTTTGTCAAAGCATACAAGTAACTGTTAAAACAGGAAAAATACAAGTTGTCTTTGTATAGTGTCGGCGCGCTAGGCACATTCTTACAGTTATAGGACCAAACAACTTCGCCTTTTTTTGTCAGACTATAAAGAATATTTGAGTAACATGGGACATATACAGTATCTTTGTCTAGTGTAACCACAGATCCTATTGGCTCCTTTGCGTCAAATTTCCAGACAAGCTCGCCATTTTTGGATATACAATAAAGATAACCATCCTTCGATCCAACATAAATAGAATTTTCGTCTACAGATGGTTGAGCGGCGATTTTATCACCAGCTTGGAACTTCCAAACCTCTCTTCCCTGAAAATCCAGACAATATAGAAACCCATCAAAACAGCCGAAGTATACTTTACCGCCATCGATTGTTGGTGTGGATGTTATCACATCGCCTGCCTGAAATTTCCATATTTGCTTTCCATCCAATGAAAGACAATACATCTGACCGTCTGCAGTTCCGACATAAATCCTTTCCACATCAACAACTGGTGTTGTGCTGACTGTACCGCCCTGTTGAACTCCCCAAACTTGGGGGTGTCTGGCCTCTTTCACATCCATTTTCAGGCCTTCTATCACAGCGTCTATCATGCTGTGCTCGAATTGGGGCTTGAGATCAGCACTAAACGGACCAGCCAAATTGAAATCTACATATTTGGACATATCTCTCCATTTTAATATGTGATCAATAATATGTGTAAATAAAAAGATGGTGTTGAGGACAGCAGATTTCCATATTTAAATACTAATGTTTCATATTACTACTATGACCAAGAAAGACGCAAAAAAAGAGAGAGGTGACATGGTCGTCGCTACAGGCAAAAGAAAGAGGGCCATAGCCAGAGCAAGGATTACTCCAGGATCTGGAAGCGTCAAAATCAATTCTATTCCTCTGGATATTTTTCCAAACGAGATCTTCAGGCTTAGGGTAAGAGAACCGCTTATTTTATCAGGAGACAAATGGAAATCTTTTGATATAGAAGTCAATGTTCAGGGCGGCGGTCCAATGGGACAAGCAGACGCTGCAAGACAATCCATAGCAAAGGGCTTACTTGAGTTTGATCCTGAATTAAGAGAGAAGTTTATTGCTTATGACAGAAATTTGATAGCTTACGATCCTAGAAGGACAGAACCTCACAAACCGCCTAGATCATCGCAAGGCCCAAGAAGACACAAACAAAGGTCAAAGAGATAGGTATTTAAAATAAAGCTGTCATTATTATTAGATCAAGTAAGGGTATTTAATATCTTTACTAGAGCAGGCAAATATGGAGTTCGCACGCATAAAATTAGCTGGGAGAGATCACAAGGAACTTGAGGATATTTGCAGTCAAATTAAAGACATTGCAAAAAAACTTGGGACTTCTGTACGCGGACCTATGCCTCTGCCAACAAGAAGGTTGAAAATTCCAGTTCTTAAGACACCATGCGGCGATGGAACAGGACACGGAAATGCCACATGGGACAGATGGGAAATGAGAATCCACCGAAGAGTCATTGATGTTGGTTCTAATGAGAGGGTCATGCGCCAAATAACAAGAATTTCTTTTCCTGAAGATATTAAAATTAACATCGAGATGAGAACAGACAACAGACCTGAGTGATATTAAAGTCAGTTTGCTATTTCTATTATATGGGTGTCAACTTAGGCGGCTTATTTCCAGTTAAGCAGATTCAACTAGAAAATCTGACAGGAAAGAAAATCGCAATTGACGCATTCAATACTATTTTTCAATTTTTATCCTCTATACGAGATAGATTCACAGGTGAACCTTTGAGAGATTCCAAGGGCAATGTAACTTCCCACCTTTCTGGCTTGTTTTACAGGACAGCAAAGCTTCTTGAAAATGGGATCACACCAATCTATGTTTTTGACGGTGAGCCACCGGCATTTAAAATGAAAACAGTGGAAGAAAGAAAGAAGATAAGGGCAGAGGCAGAGGTTAAATGGAAGGAGGCTCTTAGTTCAGGTGATGTGGAGTCTGTTAGGAAATATTCTCAAGGCGCATCCAAGGTAACAACAGATATGCTGATCGAGGCGAAAAGATTGTTGGATGCAATGGGTGTAAGCTGGGTTCAGGCCCCATCTGAAGGGGAGGCGCAAGCGATTCATTTTGTAAAAAAAGGTGAAGTGTATGCAGTTGGCACCCAAGACTGGGATGCATTGCTATTTGGGGCTGAAAGGGTTGTTAGGAACCTTACGCTTTCGGGGAAGAAAAAGGTCGCAGGCAAACAGGCGTATAATGATGTATCTCCCGAGCTTGTTGAACTGAATATTGTTTTGGGTGCTTTGGGTATAAACCATGACCAGCTGATTTTGATGGGGATATTGGTGGGCACTGATTTTGATCCTGGAGTTAAAGGTTACGGCCCTAAAAAGGCATTGGAACTTGTGAAAAAAGAGAAGACATTGGAAGCTGTCAAAAAGGCTGTCAATTGGAGTTCTGAAGTGAAATTGGAAGAAATATTTGATTTTTTCAAAAACCCGCCTGTGCAAGATGTGCAAATTGTCAAGAAAAGCTTGGATGAGAATTTGCTTAAAAAAATACTGGTTGAGGATCACGATTTTGGCGGAGAAAGAGTTGATTCTATAATCAAGAAATTCAAATCTTACAAGCCTTCTGGACTTGGGTCTTTTTTCAAAGTCTAGCCTTTTCCGGCAGCAGGCCTGCTTACACAAAAGGCTACAATACCCAAAAGTGAACTATTTATATTTAACTGTTAATTATCGATATGACAAAGACTCATGCTACAGAGATTGATAGAAAGGTCGCAACCCTGTTAATCGGAGTTGATACTTTATTTGGTGGTGACGCTCTACATGAGAGCGGGGCACATCACATGATAGCCGATCAATGGTTCTCTGGAGAGCCTGCTCCTGAAATTTATCATGACCCCTTTTCTAAATCAGTTAGAGATATGGCTCAAGGAAGATCGACTGGCCCAAATCCTTTAGAAGATCCTGATCAAGTTAGTTTTTTTGTTTCACGGCACGATTTATTAGGACTGACTCAAGAATTGAAAGGTCTTGGTGTAGACGACGATGACGGTGTATACCGAAATAATTTAGTTAAGGCTTTATCTGTTATGCTGGACACAGCAATGGCTCAGGTGGGTAAATGGGAAATGCCTTCATTTGAGGATCGCTACTTTGCTGCAACAGCCGGAACAGTTGATAGTGTTAAGGTAGCTGATACAAGTGAGGGAAGGGAAAAACTTAGAGAGGCTTTAGCCAATGTAGGATATGATGTCACACCAAACAGAAATTTAAGAGAAACTTTTCTTGAGTGGGAAGGCGCCCATATATTGGATCCTCGGGAAGTTGCAAGGATAGCTGAGGTAGTTAACAAATTATTATTTTTGGATATGAGAGATCGCGTTCTTGCAAACCTTGATTTTGGTATTGAAGGGTATAAACCAGATCTCTCTGATGTTAGATTTGCCGGCCATAGATTTGAGACTATACAAGGCGTTCACTTTACTGGCTCGAATATTTATCACGGCGGCGAAAGAGAAGGGAGGCCTTTGCTAAGCGGTTTGTTTGAATACAACACAGACCACCCTATTACTGAAGTTGGTATGCTTCACCTTTGCGCGCATGAGGTCACTGGACATTACATCAATGCAGCTGTAAAAGATCTTTTATGGAGAGCTGGAAAGCTTGGGTTTACTGCAACAATAGGGACAATGTGCACACCACAAATAGGGTTTGAGGAAGGCTGGGCCCAAAATATTTTTGAATTGATGTATGGGTCTAGGGAAGCTGCAGCAGAATTCTATGGGAAAAACCTATTGGTTGCAGCAGCTAACGAGGATCTTCAAGATATCGGTAAACACAATGTATCAATTCTTTATCAAAGAGATGGAGCAGGTATAGATGCTGTTAAGAGGCATGCAGCTGAGGATTGTGTACAAGGCGACGCAGTAGTTAAAAAACTCTCAGGTGGTTGGGCTAAACACCCAATGTTTGGACCCATGTATGGGCCAGCATATCTTGTTGGTAGAAAAGCTGTTAATGAAGCTATACAAAAATATGGAAGAATGGCTGTAGCTAGAATAGGATATTCTTTGGATGGGGAAGTTGATATAAATACATTTTTGTCAAAAACTAGAAGATTAGAATAAAAATTAATTGTTTTCTTTGTCGTCCTTTGACTTAAGTTTGACTATTGGGAATTGCACTGGAGGTGGAAGCTGCAAATCTTCTGCTAGAACAACCATCTTTGTTAGGCACCTTCTGAATAGCGTGTTTAAGACTTCCAAAGAAACTGCGTCTGGCAACATTTTCTCCTTATTCCATCTATCTAATATTGCCTTATTATCGTCTGCTAAATATAACATGTCGCCTTCAACTTTTATGCTGCCGACATCTGTCTCGTATTTTGTTGAGAATTCGTATTGAAGCGAAATTGCTTTCTTGTTTAGGGATGGGATATCTGTTTCTTTTAAGTCAACTATAGTTGGAGCTGAATTAACTGTTATCTGGGCTGTTCCTGGCTCCCTGTCCTTCTTCGCTTCTATCTTTTTTATTGAAAATCCTATTACTGGCATATCACACCTTTACTAGTGATTTATACACTATTTATACAAATAGTATTTATAAATAGAATGGTTATGGACACTCTTGCTGAGAGGGATAGGAAGATTTTGAAGTTTATACTTGATAAGAATATTGTAGGCCAATCTGATCTTGCCTCTTTTTTTGGGGTTTCTGATTCTGAGGGTATAACCAATCACATGAGGACCATTATAGATGGCGGATATGTTAGCATAATAAGGCCGCTTGGCCAAACCTCGTTCGCGCTGACACAAAAAGGGATGAGGATTCTTAATGTGAAGGGTGAAACTGTATGAGGAGATATTTTGATCTCGTGATGTCATCTAGTTTTTGGTTGGGTTGGGGAGAAGGTTATACAGACACTGTAGAAAAACCTACATATATTTGCAGAATATTGCATGAAAAAAGTGGCTTTGACAAATTAATGGGGGAATTCTCAGATCTTGGAAGGTACGCAGATCAACACTATTTAGAATCACCGTTTCATATTAGCAGTTTAGAATATTTTAGTTCTGGCTACAGGACAGGATCATATTGTGGTTTTGCCTCTATAGGACTTACTTTTGGACTAGGTCACTTGGTTGCGAAAGCAGTATGCAGAAGAGCTGTTAAGGATGCGCGACGTCACATCTTTATTGGTCATGGACCCAAAGAAAAAGTTTGATAGCCCCGCCAGGATTCGAACCTGGGTCAATGGGTGCCTTTTTTCACTGATAAACAAAATGTTTATCTCAACGCTTTAGTTTGTGAAAACCAAAGCCCACTATCCTTGGCCATTGTCTTTCAAAATCCCTTTCTTGGGATTTCAACACTTCTTTCGGGAAAGAAGGGTAGACTAGACGACAGGGCTATACTTGTATTATTTCTGTTGTCCTAATTTATAAAAACAGTCTAATAAGCTTTTATTTTGTAGCGTTCTGCGTTGCATTCTGGGCTGTCTGGTTTTGGGTTGAATTCTGGACAGCTGAGCTTGTTGGAGAAGGCTGTGTTCCACCGGTTATTTTCAGGGTTCTTAGTGAACAATCCAAAGGTGCTGGCTGTGCCAAAACAAGATCGCAGAAATTGTTGAATAGAGTGGATGTGTTGGCGCTTACCATGTCTCTGACTTCTGCTGCTCTTGGATTTGATTTGTCTATGCCTATGAAGTTCAGCTTCTCTTCTTCAGACTTATATTCTGAAAGTATTGCTTTGCCTTCTGTTTTCTGAATAACAAAATTCTCTATTTCTGTCTTTTTTGTGTAGTTAAGATCCTTGTAAGTGTATTCGATTATAACTCCACCAGACTGCAAAATAAGTAGCCTTTCCTGGTTAGTAAGCTGCCTCTCGGTTATTTGCTGCAACTCTATCTTAGGTTGTTCTGCAGGAGTTTGCTGGACCTGTGTGTAAAACAAGGCAGACCCTGCTATTGAGAAGAACATTACCAACACAATTATTGCACCTACGACCCTTTTGCTACTGTCTTTCATATATAGGTTATTTATTTAAACTTAGGATATATTAGTTTGTATCTGGTTATTTTCATGGAGAAATTTGAGAAACTGAAAAAAGAATTTGGTTTGCCCAGCTTCGAGGAGCTTGCAGAAAGGTTTGAGCTGTCAGTTAAAGCTGATGAGGAGCCGACATTACAGGCAGTGAGAAATGAGATAACAGAGAGACTTTACGATGCAGCCAAAACAATAGAATCCATGATTTTTCCGAGGGAGGGCGGCGATCCTGACATTTTGTACATAGAGAAGATGATAGAAAATTTGACAGACGATTGCCACACCCTGTATAAGGATCTTAACCACCTTTATACAAGAGGTGTAAGATTGAAATTTGAACACAACAGAAAAGAGGATGCAGAGTTCATAAAAACTGTTTTTGATGTCTGGCCAAAATTCGAAGCCAAACTTAAAATCCTGTTCAAGACAATAGAAGAGGGTTGGAAAAAAACAGACTTAAACAGCGAAGTTAATGAAGAGGTTTATCACGGTTAGGATTTACAACACACAACATTACAATCGGCTTATCTTGTCACCTTATAGCTGATGTTTCGCATATTGCAGATTTGTATTCTGACAGAAAACTTTCACTTCCGTTTTCAAATTCTAAATCTATATAAGACATTTTCTTCGCTCTGTCATAACCAACCCCCTTCTGAACCGTTAGACTATCTCGAAAAAGCCTCGTAACTTCTGTTCTTGGGGCATCTGGTTTTAGGTAAACCCTGAAAATCCGCTTAGTCATATATTCAATTTACTCGCATCTATTTTTCCCTGGGCAAAATTTGGCCTGCCACCGCCTGAACCGCCGTATTTTTGGCACAATTCTTTCAAAATCTTTGAAGCGTCTTCTTTGTTGCTCATGCAAACAATATCGCCTTCATGATTTACTAAAATAACTGTTAAATCTGGTTTTTTCTGCAAAATTCCTTCAGCAGTGTGAATAATCTCCTTTCTTTCCATGGACACCCTTTCAAAAACATTGCTTCCTTTTACTTTTGCAATCAATTCATCAACAACAAACTTCGATGATTCTAGGCTCAGCTTTTCCATTTCTTTTTTCTGCGATTTCCATAAATCGAATAGATGCTCACATGCATCTTCTAAACTCTTTGCTTTGGACTTTGACTTAATTGCTTCATTTAGTTTGCCTACTTTGACCAAATTTTCCAAAACTTCCAACAAAAATTTATTTACATTCGCTTCAACCTGATCATTTGGAACAGAGAATACTTTAGCTGATTTTTGAAGGTCCTCAGTGGCTGTTTCTGCGTTTATTTTTCCAAGATAACTTTTTGAGAATTCAATCAGGTTGGAGTTCTCTATTTTTTTTATTATGCTTCTGGCACACTGCAAATTTTCTGTAAGATAATTCTCTGCTGCTTTGCCAGCCTTTATTGTGATTCTTATAACACCATCTTGTATTTTTTCAGTCCCTAAAATTATTATTTTCCCTATGTCACCTGTATTTGAAACATGGGTTCCTGCGCAAGCCTCGATGTCATGACCAGGAATTTCCAGGATTCTCAACTCTTTTTCAGGAATATGACCGCCCTGATATATACCAAGGCCAAACTTTTTTTCAGCTTCAAATCTATGTATGAAGTTGCTTTTTGTCTTTATGTTTTTCTGGACAATTTTATTTGAAAGCTCTTCTATTTTTTTAACCTCATCTTCTGTAAGGCCTCTATAATGAGATATGTCGACATGCGCTTTATCTACTGATTTGTGGGTTCCTGCCTGCCATGCGTGCTTGCCGAGAACTGATTTTGCGGCGCCATTGACAATATGAATTGCTGTATGATGATGCATTAACTGGGTCCTCCTATCCCAATCTATCTGGCCTTTTATTTTGTCTCCAACACCCACTGGGAATGATTCAACTTTATGTGCGACTATGTGGCCAAACTTTTGCACATCCACCACCTTTTTTTCATTGATTTTTCCCACATCCCACTCCTGACCACCGCCTTCTGGATAGAAAAGTGTTTGGTCCAAAATTAGCCAGATATATTTTTTATCATCTGAGTTGAGGACTTTGATTACCTTCGACTCAAATTCTTTTTTATCTGGATGTTGGTAAAACAAAACCTTGGTGTCTGGAATTCCTGTCAAATCAAGTTTTACTTTTTTCTCTGCTTTTTTCTCTAGTATATGTTCCTTTGAAAGCAGTGCATAAAAGTTCTCTGGTACTTTTACTTCCACTTTATTCTCTTTTCCAAATTCTTTCACTGTTTCTGGAGTTATACCATGAGACTCGTACAGTTTTACAAGAGTATCCACCCCAATTGCCTGGCCAGATTTTATCATGTTAACAACAAGTTTTCTTCCATCTTGTGTGGTTTTGTTGTATTTTTCCTCTTCAGAAATCAGGATATTTTCCATGTTCTCAAGGGCATTTTCAAGCTCGGGGAATATTGGTTTGAGATATTTTGCATGCTTCTCTGCAATGTCAATAAGGTGGAGATTAAGGCTGTGATCTTTGATGAAGGAAAGGCATCGCCTGAGAATTACTCGGAGATTATAACCGCCCCCTATATTTGATGGTATTCCCCCGTCTGCAATAGCGAATAGAAGTGTCCTTATATGATCGGCAATGGCGTAGACAGCTGTCAGTGGCTCAAGTTGTGTTGTCAAATCACTCAGGGATATACCCACTGAATCTGCAATTTTTTTTCTTGTGGTTTCCATATTTATTTTTGTGTCTATATCAAGGCTTCCAGCTAATTTTGAATACTTTGAAAATATTTTCGGATCAACTTTTACACCAGTGGCCTTTTTCATATATTCTGTTACCGGGCCAAACAAACAATCATACGCCGCCTCTGTACCATTCGAAAACCAAACAAGCCTTTCATGACCCCAGCCGACATCTATAACCTTCATGTCAAGGGGTCTGAATGTTTCCTGGTTATCTGACTGAAACTCTGTGAAAACCGAGTTTACAAGCTCCAATCCATGGCTGAATGTTTCTAGCGACGGGCCGAATTCAGAAAAATCTGGCATGGACCAAAAATCTTCATGGTAGACCAGATCCTCCTTTTTTATCCCAAGCACTTTATGAAGAAAATCGAAATTCAAGTCTATGCATTTGTCTTTGAAATATGAGCCTTTTTCTTTTGGGTAATTAAAGGCATGCTGACCTGACATTATGAAACTAGTAAGATGTCTTCCTGTAACTCCTACATTTTGGATGTCGCCAAATCTAAGAGATACCTGCGGAACAATAAGCGGGTTTGCAGGATAGACAAATGTCATGTTGCCGTTATCCAGCCTCTGAAAATCCTGTATCGAGGCTATGGTAAAGAAAAGGTCCTGCCTCCACCTGTCTATGACAGGATATCTTGGTATTGATGTGTGCCCATTCTCAACAAAAAACTTCTCAAATGCTTTCCACATCTCGATGTAATCGTATTTTTTGTTGGTTACTTTCTTTCCAATAAATTCGTAATTCTGGCATGGCGAGTCGCCGCAAAAATTTCTTTCGGCATCCAATGTCCAAAAGGCTCTTCCACACTTGGAACACAACTTTCTTAAAAATCCTTTCTCTTGGAAAAGGTTCACTTGATAATAATCCTTCCATTTTTGGGAAAATTCTTTTTTCAGTCCTTCTTTTGTGAGCATATAATTTATTTACATGGTGAATTATATAGAATGATATTCATAACACTGTTATATTTATAAGCAACCTCAACCATATACTAGTTATAGAATTGTTAACTATGACACGCACACTTTCTGAAGTCCTGATTAGAGAAGTCATGCCTGCAATGAGAGGGCTAATCGCAAAGAAGCTTGTTGAATATGGGCTTTCACAAAAACAAGCCGCCATTAAGCTGGGAACAACACAACCAGCAATTTCCCAATATAAGAGAGGCATCCGTGGCTCGAAGACAGAAATATTCTTCAAAAACCAGAAGCTAATGGACATGGTCGAGAGCGTTGCAAAAAGGATTTCTGCCGGCGAACTCACCAAAGAAGCTGTTACAATAGAGCTTTTCAGGATCTGCGAGGCTGTTATTTCTGAAGGTGTTTTGGAGACGAGTTAGAGATTAGATCACACTCTCAACTTCAATGATTTTTTTAAATTATCTCTTTCTCTCACTCATCCTTACATTTGTGGTGGAGACCCTTTAGTTTTGAAACATCCTGATCTGCATTGAATTGCTGGATTGCCGATTCAACTTCTTTGTCACAAAAACCGCAGTTGGATGCCTTCCTCCCACCAGAAAGATTTTCATCACTGAGGCCAACAAAAAGCTTTCCTTCTGTATTTACCACACCCATCCTTTCAGCTGTTTGTGCAAGCACTTCAACCACGCTCCATAGTTTTGGTGGCTTATAATTCCCAGATAAAAAAAGCTTTTCAATTGGCTTTCCCCTCACCACAAAAACAGGTTCAAAAGCTACTCTTGCATACACACCATATCTTTCAGCTTTTTCAAGTACATGTATAGCTGTTTCTACTGCGTCTTTTATGGCTTCTGTCTCAGAAATTTGTGGTGGTTTGATCAGCACATAGGAAACAAAGTCTACACCTGCCTGCCGACACATCTGCATTGCTTGATCTAAATGTTCTTCTGGAACACCCTTATTCAGGATCTCGTTTCTAATTTTTGGGTTTGAAGATTCGTATCCAAAAGCGAATTCCAATGTCTGGTCATCTCTTAAACAAGCTTTTGACTCCCTTAATTTTTCTGTTGTTATATAACCCCTTCTCGATTCTGTAAGGATTCTTTTCACAGTCGGCGCGCCGGCTAGCCTTGTCAACAGCTGTCTTCTGGTTTCCGGTGATATTTCCCTGTCATTGTAGAAATTTCCCAAAGTAGCCAGATCAAAGTGTTCGAATCCCCCACTTCCCAATAACTCCAACGCCTGGTTGTGTTGGGCATTTAGGTTTTTTCCTGTGATTTCTGGGCTTGCATACTCTGCAAAATTGCACATTGTACAGCCCTTCTTGCTTTTGTCATATTCGCAGCCAAGTGTTCTGTAAACAAAAAATAGCCTGTTAGCTGGGCTCCCTTTGATGCTGATTTTACTTACACCAACATATGCTGGTGTGTTTAGCCATGATTTATCTGTCATATTTATCACTTATAATTAGTAACATATTTATCCAGATATCAATTCATGTCGCACTATAATGGTACGACTATTTAAGCGCTCGTAGAGAAAAGTTTAACATGGAGACCAAGGTTTTGAAGGGATTAGGCTTTGCAGACAATGAGATAAAAATATATACAACACTACTCAAAACTGGTGCGATCACGGCGTACGAACTGAGCACCAAAACAGGTATATACAGAACCCATGTTTATGATAAGTTGGAAAGGTTGATGGAGAAAGGCTTGGTTACATATGTATACCAAGGGTCGAAAAAGTATTTCCAGGCAACTTCGCCTGAAAAGATAAAACATTATCTGGAGGAGAAAAAGCGCGCGTTGCAGGAGCAGGAGGCTGAAGTCGACAATATTCTTCCAGAGCTTCTGGCTATGCAGAAATCGCAGAAAGAGGACACTAAAGTTGAGGTTTTCAAAGGCAAGGAAGGCTTGAAATATTTTTTGAAGGACATATTGAAAGGAAAAAAAGAAGTTCTTGTGACAGGGATAGACGACCAAAAATACCAAGACGAATTGCCTATTTTTATGATGCAATATTTTAGAGATTTGAAAAAGAGTAAGATAAAGGAGAGGATAATTACACTGAAAAAGGAAGGTATATTTTTATTTAACAAGAGCACAGCGCCTACAACAGAATACAGGTTTCTTGAGGAGGGGCAGTTCAATCCCACTAACACATTTATTTACGGGGACAAAGTTGTGATAGTTTCCTGGGGAACACAGGTAACCGCGATAATGATAGAGAACATCCAAACAGCAGAGACTTACAGAAACCACTTTGAGCATTTATGGAGAGTTGCTCACACTAAAATATAACCTTGTAGTTCATAATTATCTTATGGAAACCAAAGACAGCCTTTTCTGGGCTGACCAACTTGCTGACGAAGTGATAGAGAGAGCCAATAGAGAAAAGAAAATGGTCAGTATTAGAAGCGGCCAAACCCCCTCAGGCGGAAAACACATAGGCAATTTAAATGATCCAGTGCGAGCATACTTTGTTTACAAATCTGCTATTGAAAAAGGTGTCAAAGCTAGGTTTGTCAACACAAGCGATGACAGAGACCCGCTGAAAGATGTTCCGGCAAGAATTGCTGATTTGGATGGGAATTGGTTTAGTTCTGATAAATTTCCTGAATTAAAAAAACATCTTGGCAAGCCCCTTGTAAGGGTTCCAGATCCATTTGGATGCTGCAAAAGCTATGCTGACCACTTCGCAAAAATGTGGAGCACAGGCCTTTATCTACTTGGAATAAAACCAGAAGAACACACAAATGATGGATGGTACAAGGAAGGTAAATTTGATCCGTACATAAAAAAAGTTTTTGAAAAAATAAAACTTTCGGGAGAACTTTGCAACAAATATCAGGAAAGCAAGTCCAAAGACTATATCCCATTTGACGCTATCTGTCCCAACTGCGGGGTCCTTGCAAATATTTCTGGATTTGATTTGAAATCAAAGAAGGTTCAGTTTACCTGCGGCGGAAAGTCAATCAAGAAGAAGAAATCAGAAGGCTGCGGCTTCACAGGCGAAGTTCCATGGTCTGAGGGCAAGCTACAGTGGAGATTTGAATGGCCTGCACAATGGGGGATTTGCGAAACCAACTTTGAGCCATTTGGAAAAGATCACTATGAAGGCTCTTGGAAATCTGGACAGGAAATTGCAAGAAGTGTTTTTGAGTTTGAACCGCCAATACCATTTGTTTATGAGTTTTTCCTTGTTAATGGCCAGAAAATGTCAGCTTCAAAGGGCAATGTTTATATTGTCCAGGACATGCTGAAGATTATAGAGCCTGAAGCTTTTTTGTATTTTTACACCAAGAGGCCAGGAAGGCAGAGGGATCTTGATTTGAAAAACATACATTTGTTAATTGAAGACTTTGAGAAAATTGAGAGATTGTATTTTGGCGCGGAGAAAATTGAAAATGAGAAAGAGGCCGACAGCTTGAAAAGGTCCTACTTTATGTCACAACACTCGATACCAAAGACAATACCAACAAGGATACCATACTCATTCGCTTCGTTGATTTCACAGTATTATACTGACAACAAAAAAATTCTCGGTCTTCTTCAAGACTTGAATATGCTCAAAAACGACCACACAAAGCACGATGAATCCACCTCAATAAAGAGAATCGAACTCGCAAGGAATTGGGTGAACACATATGCTGCGCCGGAGGCTAAAATTGTTTTGAAGGAAAGTATTTCTGATGAAGTTAGACAACAATTAAGTGAAAACCAGATGGGGGCATTAAAAGAATTGGACTCGAGCCTTAATACAGAAATGAAAGAGGAGGAATTGCATAACATGTTCTGGAAAATATCGGAGAAAAATGGGCTCAGTGCCCCTGAATTTTTCAAAGCTATTTATCTGGTTTTACTTGGAAAAGAAAGGGGACCGAAGCTCGCGCCTTTTATTTTGACTGTTGGACAAGGGAAGATTGCAGACATTCTGAAAAAACTTGATTCGAGCGAGATAAAGGTTAAAAACAAGATAGATGTACGGTTTGAAGATGCTGGAAACTCGGGGCTTATTGTTGGACACCTCGTCATCGAGGGGCTTGAAAATAAAAAGAACAGAAACAGCCCACTGGAAAGGGAAGTCAGCATTCTTGAAAAAGAAATCAAGGAAAACTCGAACAGGTTTTTGCAGTCTGCTACAATTAAGGCATATCAAGGCTTTATCGACTCGACAAAAAGCATTATACAGTCAAAGGATGTCGGCCCAAAAATATTGGTTGATATAATTTTGAAGAGCGGCCATCTTCCAAAAATATCCAGAATTGTTGACTGCATGAATATCGTTTCTGTCAGAACTGGTTTAACATTCAGCACTTGGGATAAGGACAAAATAAAAGGTGATATTGTTTACAAACACTCCAAAGGCGGCGAGAAATACTGGCCGTTTGGTGGCGGTGAGGAAGTTAAACTTCTTCCAGCAGAGCTAGCTGGTTTTGATGATGAGAAAGTGCTCTGCTTAGTTAGATATAGGGATTCCAAATATGCTCCTGTGACTTTAGATACAAAGAATATAGTGATACATATCCAAGGTGTTAACGGTATACCAAAGAACGAAATTGAATCTGCTCTCAATCAAATAGAAAAATTGATTTTGGAGACAGTTGGTGGAAAGGTTGTTGAGAAATCTATTTACCAAAACTAAACAATGTTTTCTGAGTTTTAGTTTCAACTTTTGGATCTCTATCGAAATTGGAAACCCTGACACCACATCTTCTCAGCTTTTCTTGAGGGTTTTCAGTGAGAAACTCCTTTACCAATTCCCTGAACTCTTTTTTCATTGTTTCTATATCATCTGTAAAACCACTTAGAGTTTTCGCTCTTGTGAGAGTTTGAAGTCTTGTTGTGATCAAAATAACACTTACTGTTTTGAACTTTAATCCCTCTTTCCTTATTTTCTTTTCCAACTCAACAGATAACTCTTCCAGTTTTTCTGAAATTGTTTCCAAACTGTTTGTATTTTCTTTTAGCGTCCCTATTTTTGATAATTGCTGTTTTTCAGTTTCCTCAACTTCGTTGTTATCAATACCGTTGGCCCTTTCAGAGATTTCCCTACCTTTATTTTCTCCAAATTCTGCCACCAGTTTTTTGACATCAAAATTTGCCAGTTCGCCTATCGTTTTTATTCCAAAGTTATCAAAAACTTCCATAGATTTTGGACCTATGCCGAAAAGCTTCCTAACCGGTAGTGGATTTAAAAATGCTTTAACCTCATCTGGTTTTATAATAGTTAGCCCATTGGGTTTTTGGACTTTTGAAGCCATTTTCGCAACCAGCTTGCTTGGACCTATGCCAACAGAGCATGTTATACCTTCCTCTTCAGAAACTTCCTTTTTTATTTTTTCAGCCAGCTTTTTTGCTTGATCAAAACTCCCGCAGTCTGAAATATCCAAATAAGCCTCATCTATACTTCTTTGCTCAAATTTACTACCATATTCACGCAAGATTTCCATTATCCTCTCAGAAGTTTCTTTGTAAAATTCAATGTCAGTTGGGAGAAAAATAGTGTCTTTGTTAGCTAGTTTTTTTGCCTCTGCTATATAAATTCCTGCCTTTATTCCCAACTCCCGCGCAGCATAATTTGCTGTTGCTACAGCACCCGAATTCTCAGTCCTTCCAGAGAACACACAAACAACCACTGCTTTGCCTTTTAATTCAGGATGCCTTTTTTCCTCTAAGGATGCATAAAAGGAGTCCAAGTCTATGTGTAGGATTATGCGTGACATATTGTTATTTGGTACAATCTGAACTTATCTATACTTGTTCTACATACAATATTTATGAAGGTTTGTTTGGCTTGTGGTAAGGAGTTCAGGAGGGTGTATAGTTATTG
>JACQNV010000065.1 GCA_016202865.1 Candidatus Aenigmatarchaeota archaeon | reverse complement strand
GGATTATTTTTTAGGATTAGCTTGAAATATGGGAGATGAATATTTTTTACTTCTCTTTTTGAGCAATGGATTTTTTTGCCAATTTTTTCGCAGATGCTTCTGAGGGTTTCTCTGGAACCTTTTGTTCTACCCAATTGCATAAGCCTTTGCGGGGGCCTGTACATGACAAAACCTGTGTGACTTGTTTTGTAGACAGATATAGAAGACATCAGATCAGCTGCCAAACCTTTGAATCTCCAGTTTTGCTGCTTCATGACTTTATTTCTCAATATATCTGCATGTGAAAGTAGATCATAACCGTAAACTATTTCTTCTGATGTTTTCAACTCTGTTGTTAAATTATTTTCAATCCACCAGAAAACTTCATCTGAGTCCTTTTCAGATTGTAATAGAGCCTTTCTTCCTGCGCCCACGCTCCTTGAGTGAAATATTGGTTGAAGTATATTGAAAATATTTTGTTCCCTCTCCCTAAAACCTATAGACTCCAAATCTTCCTGTGTTAGTTTTTTCTTTGCCATGCATACAACCTGGAGATCTGTTATAGCAGATCTTATGTCACCCCCAGAAAACTTGGCAATATTTTTCAAAACTTCTTCATCTGCATCAACGCCTTCTTTTTTACAAATATCTTTCATTTTTTTTGTGATTGACGGAACGGCAATTTTATCAAACTTTACGATTTCACAATATTCTTTTACTGAGGCGAGCTTTGGTAGGTATGGATCTCCGGAAATCAGTATTACAGGATATTTAGACTGTTTTACAAGCTCCAAGACAGATGACATTATTCCCCTGTCCCTTCCTGAAAAACCTTCAACTTCATCAACAAGAATCAACTTTCCTTTGTGGAAGAAGGATTTTGACTTCGAGCTATTTGTAATTTCTTCAACAAATTCTGTGCTGACCTCATTTGCATTCAGGTGTATAAACTGGAAGTTTTTCTCTTTGGCTATTATTTCCGGTATTAGGCTTTTTCCTGTTCCAGTAGGACCGCAAATTAGGAGAGACCTACCTTGTTTCCATGTAGTTATCCAGTTGGCTATTTGGGTAGCTGCTTTATTCTGACCTGATAGTTCTTCCAGTTTCTGCGGCTTGTATTTATCCACCCAAAGGATTGACATAAGTAATTTATTATAGTAAGAATTAAATACTATATCATGACCAGAACCAGAAAACTCTGTAAACCACTAATTTCTGAGCGCGAACTCGAACTACCCAAAACGCACTTTTTGGAGATCATGAAGATAGCTGAGGAAAGTAAGGATATTATTTCTCTTGGTCCAGGCGAACCGGATTTTATCACACCAAAGCACATTAGGGATTTTGTAAAAAAACAGCTGGATTTGGGGAAGACGCATTATACTTCTATAGGCGGAATAACAGAAGTCAAAGAGTCGCTGGGTAAAAAGCTTAGAAAGGAAAACAAAATAGATGTTGACCCTGAAAGTCAAATCATTGTAACAGCTGGAGCCAAGGAGGCTATATTGCTTTCTTTAATGTCTCTGATGGATCCGGGAGATTCTGCAATTGTGCCAAATCCAGGATATGTTGCATATATCCCCATTATTGATAGCCTTAACGGCAGGCCACACTCTTTACAGCTAAGACCAGATGAAGGCTGGGAATATGATTTAGATAGGGCGAAAAAACTGATAACAGACAAAACAGCTTTACTTATTTTAAACTCGCCTTCAAACCCCACTGGAACTGTTTTTTCCAGAAAAAAACTAGAGGAGATAGCAGACTTTGCTTTGGATAATTGCCTTGTTATTTTATCAGATGAAGCGTATGAGAAATTTGTATATGATGATGCAAAACATGTCAGCATCGCCAGCCTTAATGGAATGGAAAACCATGTTGTTAGCATTTACTCATTTTCCAAAACATATGCAATGGCTGGATTTAGGGTTGGCTATGCCGCTGGACCAAAGGATATTATACAAGCAATGACTAGATTAAAACTTGGTACAACTTTATCAACGCCAACACTTTCCCAGCTTGCTGCAAAACATGCAGTAGAATCTACACAAAAACCTGTCCAGGCGATGTTGAAAGAGTATACTAGAAGGGGAAAGCTTATGTATAGAAGACTGACTGACATGGATTTAGATTGTGAAAATCCTCAGGGAGCTTTTTATATGTTTCCTTCAATAAAAAAGTTTGGCATGAGCTCAACTGAGTTTTCAAAATTCCTTCTGGAGAAGGCAAAAGTTTTGGTTGTCCCCGGAACCGAGTTTGGAAAATATGGTGAAGGCTTTGTCAGGATGTCTTATGCGACTGAATACCAGAAAATAGAGCAGGCTATGAACAGGATTGAGAAGGCTGTGAACAAATTATAAACCCAATTATCAATAGTATTATATGCAATTCAAAGTGATTTCTTTTTACAAGTACATAAAAGTGAAGGGTGCTGAAAAGCTGAGACTGGAAGTGAAAAGGTCTTGTGAAAAACTGGGGTTGATGGGGAGGATACTTGTTTCACAAGAAGGCATTAACGGCGCGGTTTCTGGTGAAGCTGCCAAAATTGAAACATTCAAGAATGCAATAAGAAAGAATAAGATATTTTCTGGACTAACCTTCAGGGAACAAGGCTACCAAAATCAGACATATCACAAACTTGTTGTAAAAACAAGAGATGAGATTGTTCGTTTTGGAAAGAAGGCCAATTTAAAAAGGACTGGAAAACACATCAGCCCAAAAAATTTGAAGGCTTGGCTGGACAAAAAACAGGATATTATACTTCTTGATGCAAGAAATCAGTATGAAACAAAGATTGGAAAATTTAAAGGCGCCATAACACTCCCAATAGAAAACTTCAGGGATTTCCCAAAGGCCAGCAAAAAACTTTCTAAGTTTCGGGATAAAAAAATCGTGATGTACTGCACAGGCGGTGTGCGATGTGAAAAGGCTTCAGCATTCCTAAAACAGGAGGGGTTTAAGGATGTATACCAGATCCAGGGAGGCATAATTAATTTTGTAAACCAATACCCAGACACATATTTTGAAGGCAGTTGTTTTGTTTTTGATGACAGGCTTGTTTCAAGAGTTAGTTCTAACAAAACCAGCAAGTGCGAAATTTGCGGTGATGAGTGTGATGAGATATTAAACTGCTTTAATTTGGATTGCGATAAACTTTTTGTTTCTTGTAAAAAATGCCAGAAAAGAATGAACAAAACATGTTCTGAAGATTGCAAAAACTCTAAAAAAAGGAGGAAGGAAACTAATTTCTGATGATTTTGAAAAAGTTGTCTTATTTGGAGAAAGAAAGCATAGAAAGGCGAATTCCAATTATTGGCAAGGAGAAAGGTCTGTGGCTTTACAAAAAAGTTTTGGAAGCAAAACCGAAAAGGGTTTTGGAATTAGGAACGGCAAATGGTTATAGCGGAATTATTTTGGGATCTCAAGGAGCTGAGCTGACAACAATAGAGGCGGATAAGGAAGTTTCTGAGGAAGCCGGAAAGAATTTTGAAAGGTTTGGTGTAAAGGCCGCTATTATTGTTGGAGATGGTGTTCTAGAGGTTGAAAAACTTGTAGAAGAAAAGAAAAATATAAAAGGTTTTGATATTGTTTTCATCGACTTCGCAAATAGGAAATATATTCTTGTTTTGGAGAATTGTATAAAACTGGCAAAGAAAGGTGGCCTTATTATTGCTGATAATATACATTTGCCAAAATGCGAGGAGTACAAGCAGAGGGTTTTAAATCACCCTAAACTTAAAACAGAAATTATAGATATAAAAAATGGATTGGCTTGCAGCGTGAAAATATGAGTATATTGAATTGTATAGGCAACACACCAATGGTGGAAATAGAGGGAATTAAAATTAAACTGGAGCATCTAAATCCAAGCGGCTCTGTGAAAGATAGGATTGCAAAATATATTGTGGAGAAGGCAGAAAAAACTGGTCTACTAAAAAAAGGTTATACTATTGTTGAGGCCACAAGCGGAAATACAGGGATTGCTTTTTCTTTTGTTGCGGCTGTTAAAGGCTATAAAATGGTTGCTGTGATGCCTCAAGGAATGAGTAGGGAAAGGGAGCAGATAATGAGTGGTTATGGGGCGAAGGTTTTATTTTCTGAGAGGGGATGTGTGAAGTGCGCTGTTGGGATTGCTGAGAAGTTGGCTAAAACCCCCAGACATTACATGCCGAGGCAGTTTGAAAATAAATGGAATATTGAGGAACATGAAATTGGAATGGGAAAAGAAATATTGGAGCAAACAGGAAAAGTTGATTGTTTTGTTGCAGGTGTTGGAACTGGGGGAACTTTAATTGGTGTTGGGAAGGCTTTGATGAGGGAAAACCTGAATGTTCAGCTTGTTGCTGTGGAGCCAGATGAATGTGCTCTGTTGTCAGGAAAAGGTTATGGGAAACACAAAATATTTGGATTGCACAAGGGATTTACTTGCGCAGATCATAGGATTGAAGGCATTGGCGATGGATTTATTCCTAAAATAGTTGAGGATAACAGAAAGCTTATAGATGATGTTATTGCAATAAAAAGCTCAGAGGCGCTGGAATATTCCAAAAAGCTTGCAAAGCTCGGATATTTTGTTGGTCCAAGTTCAGGAGCTAATTTCTTGGCCGCGCTTAGATTAAAAAAGAAATACAAGAATATTGTGACACTGTTTCCAGATAGAGGAGATAGGTATTTGAGTGAGAACATTTTTGGGTAACTAACATATTCTAGTGTCAACGATTTAATTATATTATCTTCCTCTCTCCAATCTTTTAATAAGATCTTCAGAAAACCTCAATTTATCTTCGGCCATTTTTTCTTGAGCCTCTTCTATTGGATATTCCACCTCCCTAAAATCAACTGTTATGTGCTCGCCCTCAATATAGACAGTCCCGTAACAGGCCCTTGGTGATCCATGCCTTGGCTGGCCAACTGAACCTGGATTGAACAAAACTTTGCGCTTCCAGAAACCAGCTTGAACAGGTTCCTCTGCCTGCTCTATGCTTATAACTCTGGAACTTTTTGCAACATCACCTTCACTGAAAAACATTTTGAACTGCCCACCTTCCAACTGAGCCCTTTCCATGAAATCAAAATTATCATAATTGATCCAACCAGAAGATATCATTGGAACATGTGTGTGACCCACTAAACCCAAACCAACATGCACACAGTCATCACCAGTGTAAAAAAACATATTCTGCATTGCCATCCTAGCCAAGGACTCGTCAGTCACATATATACCTTCAAATCTATTTCTTGGATGTGAACTCTCTCTTCCGCTAAAACTGCCATGCACCAGTCCAAATCCTTTTTGAGAATCAAAGTAAGGCGCTGTGCTTAAATTTTCCAAATACTCTGCATTTTCTGGGGTCAAAACTTCTGCATTGTGCATCGCTGCTGTATGAGCATCAAAATTATATGACAGCTGATGCCTGTCAAAGTCCGGGTTTTTCCCGAGAAGAAAACCCACATCAGCACTCTTCAAAGCTCTCCTAACCTCTTCCTCTGTACCCCTGGTTCCATCATTTAACAGCTTTCTATAACTTCTAACACCGTCATCATGGTTTCCGGCAACACACACCCCCATGTATTTTCTCAGAGCATCTAGACATTCGTTTGGGAATGCTCCATAACCAACTATATCTCCTGCACAAACCAATAAATCATATCCATGTCTACCCAAATCGTCCAAAACAGCCCTTAAAGCTGGCCAATTGGAATGTATGTCGCTGACAACTGCAATTTTAACCATATATCACTACTTATAGGTTATATATTTAAATCTTTCACCCAAGAGATGTGTATTATGATTGATATAAGTTTGTTCAGAGATGGTTTGAACCCGTATTTTGAAGGTTTTATTTCAGATATAGAACCGTCTGATACAAGTAATACATGGTTTAGAGATATGTATCTTGACCGAGCAGGGAGCATGCTTGTACGAAGATGCCAACAACATATCAGACAATTTAGATCTGGAACAAATAGAACAGGATTGGTTGTTGTTGTCCATCCATTTTACAATTTATTTGAATTTCCAGGGCATTATTTAGGCATCACGGAATATCAGGAGAAGGTTGAGGATGTTACTTCTAAAACCTGCCATCTTATCAACAATCTAGATAGAAAAAATAGTAATTTGGTTTTATTTGAGTCTCCTGAACACTATGCTCGATTTAGTAGCTGGTTTTTGGAGGCTGGTCTGGTTGATGATGTTGTCCTTACGCGCGCTGACTCTGGAAACCCCCTGACATTTGAGGGTATGAAGTGTATAGCAAATAAAGAAGGAGTTTTTGTTGGCGGCGAATACTCGGACTATTGTGTTAAGAACGCTGTAGAAATGTTAATGATTTTTGTTCCAACTCGAAGATTATTTTACATAGGGGAAATGTTGCTTCCTTCACCAAAACTTTACTTGACTCCTGGAGAAGAACAACCAGAGTGGATGAGAAGGGTTGGAAGGGTTTCTGTTAGCGATTTATGTAAGAGTGGGAAGGTAGTTGATGACTATGCGCAGACATTTTAAGGTTTCGGAAATTTCATTGGAAGAGTTTAATTCGCACTACCTCAGGTACGGTTTAGGCTCTCCAAGAACGCTGGAATCTACATGGAAGAACAGGGAACCTAAAATCAGGAGGTTCTTCAGGGTATTGAATAGCGTCACATATCCGTGTGTCGAATCTGTGCTTAACCAGCTCACTGACGGACTCCAGAAACCAGACGCAGTGTTTTATACAGGACAGATGCCAGTTTCTGAGGCTGCCATACAGACACAAGGAAATTATGAAGAGCACAGGAAACTATTATTAGACAAGGAAGAAGAGTATAGTAGACTTTCAGTTAGGTTGATGAGGAAAAAAAGAGGCAAGAGAGGTAGGAAGGGCAGATACATCCATGACATATTCATGCTTGATAAGGAAAACGGGTTGTGGGTTGTAAGAAGCTTCCACATAAGAGATCCAAACTTCGGTTACTACAATTTTGAAGGTGTTGAAGGGGAAATAGACCCACAAAAAGTGCATGCAGTATGCGGAATATACACCGGATTGCAAAACAAAAAACTCGAGGAGGTTTTGAGCAAACACACACCAGCAGAATTGAAAGTTGTAAGATTGACATTGAAATCTGGAGAAGAATGTTATGTTGTGCCAAAGACTGACTATGAAGCAAGGTATGATGAACAGGGGCTTCCGTTGGCTTTTGATTCGGCTAAACAGGAAGGTGATGGAATGGTTAGGATCGGAATAGAAAATATGGTTTCGTATGTAAGAGAAAAAGGAATACAAGTTTCTGTGGATGAGGAGACTTGGGATGCACTAGGAAACCCCACTCCTGCTATTCTGGTTGCAAGATTTTTGGAGTAGAAAGATTATTTTATTTATAATAAATACTGTTTTTAAATTTTTGCGTCAGTAAGGATTCCTTATCTTTATTTCCCCAACCTTTGAGAAGTCTCTGATGTTTGTTGTGAGTAATTCTGCTTTTAGTTGATGTGCTGTTGCCGCAATTATTGCATCAGGAAGGGGCAGGCTGTATTTCCTTCTGAAGTGCGCTGCTTTTTGAGCAAGACTGTCATCGACATTAACCTTTTCAAAAATAGAAAATATTTTCATCGTTGAATCCCTTGTTCTATAATCATCACATAGTTTGCTGGACAAAAGCTCTGCAACTGTAAGCGATGAATAGAAGGCGTTTTTTCCCTCTGCCAAAATATTTAGAATTTGTTTTGCGTCCTCGGATCCTCTAAGAGCGTCAATAAAAATATCTGAATTTATTAATACTGCCATAGTATATACTAATTACTAATTATATCTCCAGTTTATCATTTCTAATTTTCCACTCAGATCTGATTTTTTTAACATAGTTTGTTCCAGGTTCAACTTTGCTTTTCCAGGCTCCAAATGCCTCTTCAACAAGATTGTTTTTGAATTTTGAAATTTCAACTTTGGAACCATCAACAGAAAAAATAACTTTGTCGCCTTCTTTTATTCCCTGAATCTCTCTAACATCTTTAGGAATCGTCACCTGAAAATTCCTAGTGACTCTAGCTATTCCCATGTATAATATTAGTAGAGTTTACTTATAAAGTTTAGTAACTCGGTTTTTTGGGCATTTTCAAAACCAACATAAAAACAAAACCGCTATACATAGGCACTATATCTGCATGTTAACCTACTTAAAAATTAATAAATTGGCACATCAAAACAGGAAAGTATTTATACTGGCTCCTATTAATATATTATCACAGAGTTGAAGGTTGTCGACTCAAAGGAAACGAAACAGGTCGATTTTATTGGTTAGGACCTGTTTCAACCTGAAACTACCTTTATGCTCACGGTGGAGCCATAAATCAATGATTTTGGCTGACTAAAAGAAATAGTTGGAGGTATAAACTATGGAATTTGATAACGGAGAAAGTTTTGAAGCACAACAAGCAAAAATAGTTGTCTTCGGTTGTGGTGGCGGTGGTTCCAACACAATAGACAGATTAACAAAAATGAATATACAAGGAGCAACAACAGTAGCTGCAAACACAGATGCCAGACACTTAGGTGTAACTAATGCTCACAAGAAACTCTTGATCGGAAGGGAACTTACAAGAGGATTAGGTGCAGGCGGTTACCCAGAAGTCGGTAAAAAGGCAGCAGAAGAATCAAAAAGCGAAGTTAGGGAACTTCTAAAGGACTGTGATTTGCTATTTGTAACATGCGGTCTTGGTGGAGGAACAGGTACAGGATCAGCACCAGTGGTTGCAAAATATGGAAAGGAATCAGGCGCAATCGTGATCTCTACAGTAACACTGCCATTTAAAATGGAAGGCGCAAGAGTAAGGAAAGCAGAAGACGGCCTTTTATCATTAAGAGACGCTAGTGATACTGTTATTGTGATCGAGAACCAGAAATTAGTTGAATTGGCAGGCAACAGGCCTCTAAAAGAAGCTTTTGGTGTCGCAGACGATTTGATTGCTACCATGATTAAGGGTATTACAGAGACAATATCACAGCCATCATTGGTTAACCTAGATTACGCAGATGTGAGAACAATCATGCACTCAGGTGGTGTGGCAACAGTTGGAGTTGGTGTGTCAAACACAAACAACCGTGCATTAGAAGCTGTTACACAGGCTTTAAAACACCCACTATTGGATGTTGATTACACAGGCGCAACAGGAGCACTAATCCAGATAATCGGTGGCGAAGACATGAGATTAGATGAGATCAACACAATCGGAGAAACAGTGTCAAAACACATGAGCCCAGACGCAATGGTAATGTGGGGCGCAAGAGTCTTGCCAGAATACCAGGGAAAGATACATGTTATAACAATAATAACAGGTGTCACATCTCCATACATTGTTGGCAAGTCAGAGGAAGAGAAAAAGCAGGTAACTGCAGCAAGAAGCTCTTCAAGAGAACTTGGCATTGATGTGTTGTTATAAAAACCGATATCCAAAGTAAACATTTTCTTTGGGTACGGTAGCCTTTCTTTTTTAAAAGAAAGGATAGCATAATGATGAGTCGACAAAGTCAATTCTGATGAGTCGATGAATAACCAATCCCCTTGCCTGAGCTCCCTCAAGGCATAAATTTGAGCGGAGCTCGGCACCTTATTATTTTTTTGTTTAAGTTTTAAAACTTACTTCTAATTCTGTAGATGGAAGATGAGATACAAAGATTACAAAAAGTTTTGGTTAGGCAGTTTAGGCAATATGGCAGACTTTATGTTAGAACAAGAGAGACTCTTACAGTCGATGGTATAGAAATTCCTGGAGAAAGGAAAATATCGCCATACAAAATGGGTGTAATGGAAGATCCTGACTTTTCTCCTGGTAACTTTAAAACACTTTTTGATTTGAAGGATCCATATAGAGCAAGAGTTTCCCTTCTGTTAGACAAAGATATAGAATCCTGGGCGAAGGGGAGATAAGCGACAGGGAAAGAACAAAGATTAGAGACATCGAACCACACCTCAAAATGCGCGTTTATCCAGAAAACAAAGATGAAAGGGAGCCACCTGAAATAAGACCACACGAACTCAGACCATTTGAAGGGCAACCAATGATTATAGGTCACAAAAGCGGGCTATACAGCGGCACTGTTGCCATAAGGCCATGGGGTTCTTGGGTTTATATCCAAATTGAGACAGAGGGCAACTCCAAGCTTTTTGGCGTTGGAAACTTTATCGGAGGCACACTTTATATACATGGGGTTCTTTACAGACTGACAGAGAAGAAAGACACTGATTAAAGTTATTTCTATTTGAATGGAAACCGCGATTTCGAGGTCGCCGTCGTGGTAACTGATAGCTTTATAAATTATATAAACTTATATAATTACATGAGCCAAGATATTTTGCACTATCCAAGATTGGACACAGTGATAATGGTAGAGGAAACTATAAAGAAACTTGATTACTATCCAACAAAAACAGAGTTGTGGAAAGCCTTGCCTAAACAAGTGATGTATCAAACCTTCTCTATGATAATTGACTATCTAGAAGAGTCTGGAAAAATTATAATAAACAATAACGAGATAGTCTGGAT
>JACQNV010000061.1 GCA_016202865.1 Candidatus Aenigmatarchaeota archaeon | reverse complement strand
TCAGCTTGGATAGAGCGGCACCGTCCTAAGGTGAAGGTCGGGGGTTCAAATCCTCCCGGGTCCGTCTAATTTTCAATGCTTATAAGGTTTTGAAGAGAATAATTGTATTAGTAGGCTTTTTGTCTTATGGGTCGTATAATCACGGTGGCTAGCGGTAAAGGTGGTGTAGGCAAGACAACCTTTGTCTCCAATTTTGTTGCTTCATTATCCAAACTGGGCAAATCTGTTGTCGCTGTTGATGGCAACCTAACAACACCAAATTTAGGTTTACATCTGGGCGTTCCTTTATATCCAAAAACACTTCAGGATGTTCTCTCAGGAGATGCCAGACTAAAACAGGCATTATATCAACACGAACTTGGATTCAGCATAATGCCTGCAGACATATCTTTGAGGAGATTGACAAAGGTGACTGCCAGCGACCTTATTTCTGTTTTATACAAACTGGCAGATGGATTTGAATTCGTGATTGTCGATGCAGCTGCCGGTCTTGGAAGGGAAGCACTGGCAGCTATTGATGCAGCAGATGAGCTGATAACAATAACAAACCCGGAAATGCCTGCTATGGTCGAGGCTTTGAAGCTTGGAAGGATATCAGAGAAGACAGACACAAAGAACCTTGGTGTCGTGGTAAACAGGTATAAAAAAGAGAAGGGTGTTCCAACCCCAGATGAGATAAAGAGCTTCCTTGATATGGAGATAATTGGCATAGTTCCAGAAGACTCAAAGGTCAGGCAGGCTTTGGCTAAAAAACAGCCAATAGTTCACGCCAACCCGCGCGCAGCTTCTGCAAAAAAGTTTAGGGAAATTGCTTCTATTATTGCGGGCTTGAAAGAAAGACAAGATGCAAAGATAAGGATACCGGAACACTCCCCTATTTTTAGCTGGTTGAAGAAATAGCGCGATAAAAATAAAAAGCTTATTACTAATTTAAGGTATGTCAAGTTTACTTTTCAGTTCTGAGTCAGTTGGTCCAGGTCACCCCGATAAAATATGCGACCAGATTTCTGATGCTTTTGTTGATGCTGCTTTAGAACAGGATCCACAATCAAGGGTTGCTGTCGAGACTGGTGTTAAGGCAGGCATACATGATGACCAAAGATATGCACCTCTTTTAGACACTTTTGGTGCTGAGCGCGCCAGGCAAATACAGGATCACGGTGCAGTTGTTTTGTTGGGTGAGCTTACAACAAGAGCCGATATTAACCCTGTAGAATTGGTTAAGGGGGTTGTTAGAGATATAGGATATAGACAAGGTGATGGATTTGATCCTGAGTGTTTTGTTATACCTCTAATAGGGAAGCAGTCACCTAACATTGCGCAAGGTGTTGACAGAGGAACGCTAGATGAACAAGGTGCGGGAGATCAAGGTTTGATGTTCGGATCCGCAACAAACGAAACCGCAGTTTATATGCCGCTTCCAATTTATCTTGCCAGGGCACTCACAAACAGGATGGTTGATGTTAGGGAAGACGGAACCCTAAAATGGTTAAGGCCTGACACAAAATCCCAAGTAACAGTAGAATATGACGGCAGCAAACCAGTTGGTGTCACACATGTTGTTATTGCAGCTCAACACTTAGACTCTGCCACAAATGAAGAAATAAACGAGGGTATAATGGAAGAAGTTGTGAAGAAAATTATCCCACCAGAACTGTTAAACGGGCGCACAAAATATCATATCAACGGAACTGGAAGGTTCGTTGTCGGCGGCCCAGTTGGTGATTCTGGTGTTACAGGTAGGAAAATAATTGTTGACACATATGGTGGAATGGGCAGGCATGGTGGCGGTGCATTCTCTGGAAAAGATCCTTCTAAAGTTGATAGGTCAGCTGCATATGCTGCAAGATGGATCGCAAAAAATGTGGTTGCAGCAGGTTTGGCGCATAGATGCGAAGTCCAGTTGGCTTATGTTATAGGCAAACCAGATCCCCTCAATGTTACTATCCAAACATATGGAACGGGGGAAGTTGTTGATGATGGTAGAATTGCAGATGCTGTAAGGGCTGTTTTCCCATTAAGACCCGGTAGGATTATAGAGGCTTTGGAATTAACAGGCATACACAGACCATGTTACAGAAATACAGCAAAATACGGTCACTTTGGAAGGGATGGTTTGTCTTGGGAAAGATTAGACAAGATTAGTGAACTAAGAACCAAATTACAATTAGATTAGTATAATGCTTCTACATCTACCTCAAAACCAACAACCGGCTTCTCTAAGTTCCAATTATTTAAAACTTGTGGATGAATTTCACCTATTATTCCTACTAATTTATTTTCTACAACGATTTCTGCAGCCCTCCCTGAAATAAAAGATGGATGAGTTGTTTTTTTGAGTGTGAGTTTTTTTCCTAAATTGGATAAGAAAGCAGATAAAATGGATGACGCATCTTCGTATCCAACTTGGGTACCTGTCAGCGCAATAGCCACTCTCCTTTTGTTGCTGACTCCTGTCTCCTTGTTTTCTGAATCAAACAAAACAACATCACCAACCTCGAAAATATTTTGTGGGTATTCTTGGTTTTTATTGAAAGATAAGACCTCCAAAAGGTTCGGCAAAATAGAATTCCTAAACACAGACCAGTTTGAGCTTACTGGATTCTCTATTTCCACAATCTTACCCTCAGGCAAATTCATCTTCTTAAACATTGATTCTTTGTTTGTTAAATTAAATGTTATAACTTCCTGTAAACCCAGACCGACACAAAGCTCTCTTATTATGTTTGAGAAATCTTCCAACTTATCTCTGGAACCGACTGTTGGTAGTGTAGGAATTTGCGGTTCAATATCGTTATACCCAAAACCAATAGCTATGTCCTCTACCAAATCCCTTTGATGCATAATATCTTGTCTATATGCTGGGTATTCAACATGAATTTTTTTCTGGTCCATTTTTGCTGAGTATCTACCCTCTTTCAAAAGCCTTATCATCTCCGTATCTGAAATTTCCAAGCCGATAATTTTTCTACAATAATCTGGATCAAGATGCGCTGTTTTTGGTGTGAAATCTGGCGTGATGATTTTTTTGTTGTTGTAAGTTATCTCAACTTCCTCTATCTGTCCGCCTCTTTCAGCCAAAGCAGAAGCCAAAACATTGATTGCTGTATGAAGACTTTTCATATCGTCACCAGAACATTCAATAAATACATCTGTTGTCTCTGTTGTTACATTACCTGCTATATTGGAGTTTATTATAGGCTCCATTGCAAGAATGGAATTGTTAGCATCTAGCCAAACATTGTATTTTTTTGAATCCCTTAAAAGGTGACCATACTGCTTCCCCTTTTCGTGGTTTTGAAGGATTTCTTTCGCAGTCATCTCTTTGTCATAACCTAATGGCTTGAATTTTATTTCTTCTGGTTTTTTGCCAATGTATTTGACAGGAAACTTTATTTTGCTCAAATCATATGCGCCCATTGACATCGCCTTCCTATTTCTTCCAAATGTGCCTCCAACTTTTTCCTGGAGCTGGACCATCTGCGACAAAACTTCTTTTGTTATTTTGACGTTTCTAATAACTGCAGCTGTGACAAATTTATGGAATTCGTCTGGGGATTCAACTGTCGCCTTCCAGTTTGCTTTTTTCACAGAGTATTTTGGCAGGCCTTCTTCTATTTTGAAATGACCTTTCAGCTCGCGCGCGATGCCTTCCACAGACCATAAATCAGGCCTATTGGTGTCTTTCACATCGACTTTTAGGGTGTCACCATCATGACCATCCAACTCTGTTTTCGCATAAAGCAGCGCTTCATCTTCCAATTCCTTGATTGTAAATTTCCTTCCAACCAATTTTTCCAAATCTGTTTTGCTTATCTCGAATTTCGGCATACTATTTCTTTCTGCTAACCTCCAAAAGACTGTTCCACAAATTATCTTCTATTTCTATGTACCCACCTTTCAAGTTTTCTTTGGTTAGTTTTGTCCCTCTTTCACCTGGAAAATAAATCTCTTTTACTCCTGGAAGTTTTTTTGTCTCCTTGACTTTTTGACTAAACAACCCAACACCTTTCTTGAACTCATTTTTGTCGGCTAATAGTTCTGGGTCAAAAACCATTATAAGATTGCCCCAATTGTTTCCTGTATCTCCAAATCCAGAAAACGCCGCTCCAACCAGTGGACCGCATAATATTTGAATCATAAACGACAACCCAGAACTTTTGTGACTTTTATCAAACGGTCTGAGAGCACCTTCCATGGCTTTGTTAGGATCATCTGTTAAATTACCTTCCTTATCATAAGCAATTCCAGATGGTATTTTACGACCTGCTATTTTAGCTTCGATTAAACCATAATATGCCATTGCCGCAGTAGCCATATCTAAGACAATTGGTTCTGTATCAGAAGGTATACCAATTGCGAGTGGGTTTGTACCGAAAATTGGCTGGTAAGATCCATGCGGTGCAACTGTTTCAGGGGATCCTGCAAAAACAAACCCAATATATCCTTGCTTTGCAATCTCATTGGCATAATAACCAATGGCACCTGTTGATGTTTTGGTGTTGTGTGTACCAACTATACCAAATCCATGTTCCTTTGCTTTTGCAAGAGCTATTTCCAGCGCCTTTTTCATAACAATCATACCCATATGTTGGCCGCCATCAAGTTTTGCTGAAAGTTTCGTTTCTTTTTCTATTTTTATTTCCGTTTCATTTGGATTTTTAGGCAAACCTTTGCCAATAAGCTTTACAACCCCTTGATTGTTGCCGCGCAATTGGGCATACAGAAGCACGTCTTGGATAATACTCGCCTCCTCTTTAGAGTATCCATAGTGAAGAATAGCTTTTTGTGTCACTTCTTTAAGTTCAGAAATTTTTATTTTCATACAACCATCTGCTGCTCCCTCAGCCATTTCAGGTCAGTTGAAAATAAATATCGGATGTCTTTTATTCCTAATCTGAACATTGCTAACCTGTCTATGCCAATGCCCCATGCAAGAACGGGCGCATCTACACCTAATGGTTTTGTGAACTCTTCCCTGAAAATTCCAGCTCCTCCAAATTCAACCCAACCCAAATCAGGATGTTTAGCAGACATCTGAACAGAAGGTTCTGTAAATGGATAGTAGTCAGGCAAGAACTTTACTTGCGTAGCGCCAGCCACCTCAACTGCAAACATTTTCAAAATACCCAAAAGGTTTCGCAAGTTTATATCTTCTCCAATAATTATTCCTTCTGTTTGGTTGAATTCAATAAGATGCGTTGCATCCAAAACATCTGGCCTGAAACATCTGGCCATCGAAAAATATTTTCCAGGTATTTCTGGTTTGTTAGCAAGTGTTCTAGCAGACAGGCAAGTTCCATGCGCTCTTGGCATTAACTGCGCAGCTTTTTTAGGATCCCATTTATATCCCCATCCAGTTGAGCCGGTTTTCCATCCATTTTCATGCGATTCTTTCACTCTTTCTACAAGTTTTGGATCCGGAAGGTTTCCATGTTTTGGTTCTTTCAAGGAATATGTTTCAGTCCAATCTCTTGATGGGTGATTCTGCGCCTGATACATAGCATCAAAATTCCAGAATTCAAGCTCAACAAAGTTTCCTATCATTTCTTTGAAACCCAGTTCAACAAGCTTCCTTCTTATTTGATACAAAAACTGGTTGTACGGCTGCCTTTTTCCAGAATAAATTTTCTTCCCAACAAACTCGACATTATACGGCTTTATTTTAGTCTCTTTCCATAGGCCTGTTTTAACAAGCTCTGGTGTTAACTTGTCTATTTCTTTGCCCACAAACTGTTTTGCCACAGTTAGCTCGTCTTTCCTTTCTTCTTCAACAAGCCTTCTTTTTATTAAAATATC
>JACQNV010000063.1 GCA_016202865.1 Candidatus Aenigmatarchaeota archaeon | reverse complement strand
TTTCTATGTTTTTGAGAAGAGTGTATTGATTTTTATTAATCGTCTTAATCGCTAATTTTTTAAGTATTTGAGAGCTAAGGCTATTTAGATCTATACCTTTCCTAGAGCCTCGTTTGCATGAGGCTGACAAAAGTCCTGGTGCATCACCTTTAATACCATAGTCTCACCGGGTGTTTATTGTTACAGTGTACATATAAACATGGCGGTCAATGTAAGTTGGCCGCTTTCCAGACCAAGATTTGTACCACATCTATATTAAAGTGAAATACTATTATTTGTATGCAACCGCAACAAGAACCGTTTTTCAGAATTAGAACTCCGAGGGGGAGAGAAGTATTTGGACAAGTTGAGGAGGTTCTAGGTGGAAGCAGGTTTAGAGTTAATTGTAAGGATGGTAAATTAAGAATTTGCAAAATACCCGGAAAATCAAAAAGGGATTTCTGGGTCAACATTGGCGATTTAGTTCTTATAGAACCATGGGAAATAGAGCCAAATGAAAAGGGTGACATAATTTTTAGATATACAAGAACACAAGTTGAATGGCTTAGAAGAAAGGGTATATGGAAGTAGGTCTCACAATTCTTCCTGTAACCTATTTCAGTCTTTGATCATATGTTTAATGTTAACATACCAGAAGAAAGGCGACCTATACTGATTGGGAAAGACGGTGAAACAAAAAAACTGATTGAAAAGAAAACAAAAACCAAAATAGCTATAGCAGACGATGAGATATCAGTAGAGGGTGAGAACCAGTTGGTAACCGGGGAAATAATAAGGGCTATTGGAAGGGGATTTTCTCCACAAAGAGCATTAAGGCTTTTAGATTCAGATTGTATTTTGGATGTTATACAAATAAAAGGTACCCAAAACAAAATAAAAAGATTGATGTCGAGGGTCATAGGAAGCGACGGCAGAGCACGGAGAAACATAGAAAACATGACAGGAGCCCTTATCTCTGTTTATGGCAAGACAGTTTCAATCATAGGTAATTATAAAGAAGTTGAACATGCAAGAAAAGGTGTTGAGATGTTGCTGAAAGGCCACAAACACCCATACGTTTATAGACATCTAGAGACAATAATTGGTTAATATGGCAGATCAGGTAGCCGGAGTTAAAAGCGCAGAAGAATTGGCAAAGACACAGAAAGGCGTTTCTGTTTCTGAATTTTTTGAGAAGAACAGACATCTTCTTGGTTATGACAACAAAATCAAGGCGCTTTTGATAATTGTTAAAGAGGGGGTTGACAATGCTTTGGATGCATGTGAGGAGGCGCGAATTCTTCCGGATATTTATGTAAAAATGGAAGAGGTTGGAACAGAAAAGTATAAAATTGTCATCAGGGATAACGGACCAGGCATAGTAAAACAGAATATACCAAAAGTTTTTGGTTCATTGTTATACGGATCTAAATTTCATAGGTTAAGGCAAAATAGAGGCGCTCAGGGTCTGGGTATTTCCTGCGCGGTTATGTACTCACAATTAACTACAGGCGAACCAGTGGAGATATTGTCTTCTGTTGGCGATGGCAAGACACACAGATATAAAATGAAGATTGATGTAAAAAATAACATTGCTCAGGTACTTGAGGAGGAGACTTTAACAGGAAAAGAATGGCACGGTGTGCAGATTACATTTGTCTGCGAGGGTGTTTACAGAGAGCACAAGCAATCTGTCTTAGAATATATCAAACAAACCGCCATTGCAAATCCATTTTCAAATATAGTTTTTGAAGGCCCGACAGGAAGGTTTGATTTCAAGAGAACAGTAAATGAGTTGCCAAAGGAACCGAAAGAAATACCGCCGCACATTGAGGGTGTTGAATATGGTGTTTTTGAAAGGATGCTTAGAGCGACATCAGCAAGATCTGTCGCCTCATTCTTAACAACTGAATTTTCCAGATTGGGAAAAACAACCGCAGACGAGATCTGCAAGGTTGCTGGTATTGACGGGAAAATATCACCAAGAAGGGTTGAAGACAAAGACATAGGAAAACTTGTTCAGGCAACAAAGCAAGTTAAATTAATTGCGCCGCCAACAGATGTTTTATCCCCTTTAGGCGACAAGCTTATTGAGGAAGGGTTGAAAAAAGAATTGAATCCAGAATTCATCGCCACTGTTTCCAGATCGCCCGCTGTTTACAGGGGATTTCCTTTCCAAGTCGAGGTGGGCATAGCATATGGTCAATCTATAACAGAATTTAAAATCATCAGGCTTGCTAACAGAGTCCCTCTTCTCTATCAACAGGGAGATTGCGCAATTACTAAATCATCAATGGAAATAGACTGGAAGAGATATAAATTTCAATCTGACAAACTACCAACAGAACCAATGGTTTTGTTTGTCCACATATGTTCTGTCTGGGTTCCATTCACATCTGAATCCAAAGAGGCCATAGCTTCATATCCAGAAATAATGAAGGAGATAAAATTGGCCATACAAGAAGCTGCAAGAAAAGTTTCTCTTTATTTATCCGGAATAAGAAAAGCTGAATATCAGGCAGAGAGAATGAAAACATTTGAGAAATACGCAGAAGAGACTGCAAAGGCTCTTGAAGACCTGACTGGGGAAAACGCTAAAAAAATAAAACAGTTAATAGATAAGGTTGTATCTGAAAGGTCTGGAGAGTTCCAGGACATGGGAGAGGAGGACGCAGAGGAAAAAACTAAAAAGACAAAAGATGATGAAGATGGCGGAGAAGATGAGTGAGTATGGTAAGTAAAGAAAGAATAAAGGATCCGAAAGAAGGATTGGAGAATTTTGGAAAAGATATAGTCAAGCAGTTGGAGAAGATCCAAAACCCTGACATGAGTTTGCCTGTTAGAAATTTGTCAAATATTTACTTTGATGACAAAAGCAAGCTGATCATGCTTGGCGACAAGGTGAGCCACAGAACATACTTGAATGTTGCTCATACAAGGAAGTTCATGCAAACAGTCATGGTTGCTTCAGGATGTAAAAAACTTATTCAGCAAGGTGTGACGACCTCCATCAGAGACTTGTTCTACAACATGAAACATACAATTCCAAAGTATAACGAGGAGACATTTGAGACGCAAGAAGAGTCGGATCCTTTAATTGAGGATATTGAAGCGAGCTTGAACACATTGAGGGAGAATTTACATTTACATGCTGAGCAAAAAGGCTCTTTGGTTGGTCCAATAACAATTAGAGAACCGAGTTTTGACACAGAAAACGACTGCACAAAAATGGGCGCCTCCGGTTATGGCATACCATCAATTTGTGAGCCGGAAACTGTGCAATTTAGAGACTGCAAGGCAGAGTTTGTGTTGATTGTAGAGAAAGATGCAATATGGCAGAGGTTGAACGAGGATAGGTTTTGGAAAAAACACAATTGCCTTGTTATGACAGGGAAAGGGCAGCCGGACAGAGGAACGAGAAGAATGATAAATAGACTACACAACGAACTCAAGCTTCCAATATATGTCTGTGCAGATGCTGATGTGTGGGGATTTTATATTTACTCTGTTATCAAACAAGGATCAATCAATTTGTCTTTTGTTTCAGACAGGCTTGGTACACCACAAGCAAAATATTTGGGATTGACCACACAAGATGTTGCTAAATTCAGCATACCAAAAAATGTGACAATCAAACTTAACGAAGGTGATAAGAAAAGGGCACAGGAGCTTTTGAATTATGTATGGTTCAAGAAGAAGGATTGGGAAAATGAAATCAAACACATGCTCCAAGTCGGTTACAAGCTTGAGCTGGAGGCGTTGTCCTCAAAGGACATCAGGTTCATCACAGAGAAATATTTGCCTCAGAAAATCAAGGAAGAGGATTTCTTACCGTAAAGTTTATAAGTTTAAACTGCTTATTTTGTGGATTATGGCAACAGAATATTTTGGTTCAGAAGGCCTTAGAAAACTATCTATATATCTAGAAAGTATAGTTGTGGAAATAGGGGATTTTATTGGAAACGAAATAAGACCGGCTTATGCAAGTTCAAGTTTTCCAGTAAGAAATTACACTCAAGATGACAGAACCGATCTAGATGGTAATGTTTTATGGGCAAAGCACGGTGGTAAACTACACAAGTCTGAATCTGGGAGGATTTTAAAAATTAATGCCGGAAATGGTCGAGGTGTTATTGATGTTCCAGTTGGGGAAAAACCAAAAGATAAAACACTTACACAATGGGTAGTAGAAACTTATGGGGTAGGCCGTGATAAGGTCTCACAAGCTTTGAAGGGTTTTAGGTAGACACACTATTCATCCAGCTATAATCAATATACCCACAATCATCAGCGCGAACAACAAAAGTTTTTTCTCGATGTTTTTAAGATCAACTTTTTCTCTAAACATTTTTGGGAAAAACCGTGTGAGAAGGATCGCATAGATCAATACGAATAACGGCTGTATAGAGTCCACGCCTTTTATGAATGTTATGGGGGCTATGGACACAGCAAATGTTAATGCGGCTGCCCCACCAAAACTAAGCAGTTCATTTGAGACAAAGATGTGGATTTTCCTTTCGAATTTTTTTACTTGTAGTCTAATTGAAGTTCTATGATGCTTGAATAAGAGCATTGGCAAAACAATCAAAAAGGAAAATATCAAAGCCCATGAAAAACCTGTGCTCCAGCTAACATTTTCAAACACATATTTGTAGACAACACCCTCAAAGGCCAGCAAAAGTGAGCACAAAGCCATATACAAAAAAGATTTGTTTAGCCTGAACTTACCATGGTGATGAAGAGTGAGCAAAAGGCTGCTCAGCAAAACAAGGGTGAAACCAAAATATTGTGTCAGGGTTAAAACTTCGCCGACAATTAGAAATGCCAGAAAAGGAACGAATATTTTATCTATGGCGAACAAGGAGACAACAACAGATGTCTCATCTGATTCTAAAGCTTTGTAATAGGGATAGAGGTAGGCTACATCAACCAAACCGAGAAAAACGAAGAAGGGTAGGAGATTTAATGGTGGGATGCCGGGCACTTGGATAAAAAATATCAGAGGTAAAAATATCAAGTTTATCAAAGTAGTGAAAAATAGAAGTGTTGACGGCTTTCTAAACAGCCTGTTTGCAAGATAGCTGTCAAATACATTGGATAAACCATAAAGCATGGTTCCAGCAACCACCAGCCACATCCATAACAGACTCATAATATATTTATTGCTTGGAATGATATTAAACCAATGAACAAAAAACTAATTCTGGAAAAAACAGCAGAGTTTGTAAAAAAGGAATTGCATGGGGAGTCTACTGGCCATGATTGGTGGCATATACACAGGGTTTGGGAGACAGCTATCAAGATTGGTGAAGAAGAGAAAGCGGATTTGTTTGTTGTGCAGTTGGCGGCTTTGTTGCATGATATTGATGACTGGAAAATGCATAAAGGCGATGACTCGGTTGGCCCCAAAAGAGTAAAAGAATTTCTTGAAAAATTAGGTGTTGAACCGAAAATTGTTTCTGAAGTTGTTGAAATAATTTCCACACTATCTTTCAAAAGTCCGACAACTGCTTCCAAAATGATAACAATAGAAGGCAAGGTTGTACAGGATGCTGATAGGTTAGATGCTTTAGGCGCGATTGGTATTGCAAGGTGTTTTTCTGGGGGCCAGAAGTTTGGGCAAACCATATATGATCCTGACATCAAACCCCAATTAAATATGAGCCCAGAAGATTACAAAAAACAATATACAGGAGAAAGGAAAAACACTTCTGTTAACCACTTTTATGAGAAACTGCTTTTGCTCAAAGACCAAATGAACACAAAAACAGGGAAGCTTATTGCAGAGCAGAGGCACAAATTCATGGAAAATTTTCTTGAGAGATTTTACAAAGAGTGTGAGGGGGAGGAATAATATGAAAAAGCCAACAATAAGGAAGGTAAAGCCAAAAGATATCGATTCTGTGACAAGACTTATACACAACATAAGCGACCGCGACTACAACAATTCAAAAAAAGAATTATGGAATATCTTCAGAAAATCCTCTTATCGGATTTACAGGTTCGTAGATTCGTATGTTGTTGAGCTGGATAAAAAAATAATAGGCTATGGAGGCATCTGGTCTGCAAAATATGATCCGAAGAGGTTCTCGATGCTTGACTGGTTTGTTGTGGACAAACATCACCGGGAAATCGGCATAGGCCATCAACTTATGAAATTCCTTTTCGAGAGAGCTGTTAAAAGGAAAATACGCTATATATATATGTTGAGACTTGGCCTGAAAACAAGAAGGCTGTCAGGTTTTATAAGAATTTGGGCTTCAAGCAGATTTGCAAAATACCAGACTATTATGACGACGACACAGATCTTGTGATTTTGTTGAAGGATTTGAAGAAGTAGCTAACTCATTGCCTTCCTTTTCATGTTTTCTGGCAGCTTCTCAATTGCGTACCTTAAGGCTGTCCTGGTCATCTTGTCTTTGTTCTTCATCACATATTCGAAAACTTCTTTCTGAAATTTTTTTGAGGCTTCTTTGAGCATCCAACCATAACCTTTTTGCACAAGATCTTCTTTGTCTGCAATTAATGTGTCTGCTGTTTTGAAAGCTTGATCCAGACATTTTCCCTTTCTCAAGGAAGTAATTAGACAGACTGCAGATGCCCTTCTAAACCACATGTTTTTACTTTTTGTCCAGGCGAAAACTTTTGGCAGAAGTTCTGGAAATTGGAAAACCAATTCACCGAGTGGACCAGCACACAAATCATCACATCTTCCCCACTCATTGACATATTCTTCCAACCAGTTTTCAAAAACTCTGAAATCTGATTTTTCAAATTGCTTTTTGCAGGCTAAAGCCCACTGGAAAGCGATAGTTATAGGCTCGTTTATTTTTGACGAGAGCAACTTTTCGCAGAGTTCGAAAATTTCTTGCTTTTCCTTGTTTTTTATTTCTCCCAAGTATTTAATGGCCAATTTTCTTACAAGGGGCGTCCTCACTCCATAGGACTTGCTTAGCTTAATTCCGCCCTTGTAAAATCTGACAGAACCATTTTTGTACTTCTCATCTATATTTTTCTTGAGCTCTTGGTGAATTTGTTGGATGATGTCCATAACTATCTTTTACAGTATTTAATAAAATCAGCTAGCTTCATAACTTGAGAAACCAGGGCTCTCGCAGACAGCTCTTCTATTTTATGTGAAGAAATAATTTCTTTTTTCTTGCAGTAGGCATAAGCAATTTCCATTGCTACAGTCTTGCCTATATAACCGTCTTCACAATAAACATAGATTATATTTGATTGAGGCTGTATCATCTCATGGACCAGTCTCTAATAAAAGAATGATTGAGTTAAACG
>JACQNV010000064.1 GCA_016202865.1 Candidatus Aenigmatarchaeota archaeon | reverse complement strand
GTCATACAGATAGCAAATTCTACTCAGTTAGTTTCTTTGCCCAGGAAATGGAGCCAGAAGTATAACATCCAGAAGGGTGATGAGCTGGAAGTGGAGGAGCAGGGGAATAAGATTGTAGTTGGCACTGAAAAAGCTATTGATTCTGAAAATTTGGTAATAAACCCGCCTCATCTTAAGAACATAACAGAACGCTTTGTCACAACTTCTTACAGAAATGGCTGCAATGAGGTCAGGATTAATTTCGATCCGCAACTGGACCATGGTCTTTTCGAGTACATACACCAAAAAATGGATGACCAAACAATTGGTTATGAAATGATTAAGCAGGAAAAAGATTATTGCATAATCAAGGACCTCACAGGCCCAAGTAGCGGGGATTTTGACACTGCCCTAAGAAGAAGCTTTTTATTAGTTACCACCATGGCAAAAGATATGTTAGATGCATTTGAAAAAAAGGATTTAGAAGAGCTAAAGAATATGTATTATAGAGACAGAAGCATAAACAAATTTACAAATTATTGCTCAAGGCAGTTGGTGCTAAAAGGCTACAAAGAGCACAAAAAGACATCATTTTTCTATCATTTTTTGAGAGATTTTGAAGCAATGGCCGATCAGTATAGTTTAATGGCGGTGCACTACTCAAACAAGCCTTCTAAGATAAGAAAGGAATTTTTAGACGCTTTGCAAAAAGACAATGAGATATTGTTTGCCTACTACGAATTGTTTTACAATTTTGACAAGGCAAAATTAAATGAAATGTTCAAAAAAATAAAATCTTTTGATCCTAAGAGCCTGTATAAACTTAGAAGTATGGACTTGGTTATGATAAGTTATGTTGACTCCATACACAGAAGATTAAAAGAGCTTGTAGACAGCTTAATAGAGATCAAATTATAAATCATTTGACTTGGATGGGTACAGAATAAATAGCATCCATTACAGCTCTTGTTTTATTTGTTATTATTCTAATTGTCAAGCCTTCTCTTTCTCTTGCTTCCATCAAAGCATCATAGACGGGTCGGAAAAGATACAGCTCACCCTTTCTGACCAGATCCTTTGCTTCTCTTGCTTCGCGAACCCTAAAAGGTCTGGAAATTATATCTGCTTGTGGATCATATTCAAATAAATCCATCCCCAATGCATTGTTTATACTACCAACTAATTCTTTTCCCTTTTCTCCTTCGAATCTTTTTTTTAGCTCTGATATAGTGCCTTCTTGAATGTCAATGCGGCTATTGCCATCTAGAAGGTACATAATCGCCAACGCTAATTGCCTATCCGATCCTTGTACACCTGAAATTCTGAACTCATATTGCTCTATAAATAAACCGGTGTACCTATCCAGCCACGACCCTAAATCCGGAGTTCTTTTTAAGGTGTTAAACAGCCTTCTTACAGCTATTGTTTGAGCAGGGTACAAATCTGGCATGATGGTGTCGTCTAAATCAACTCCTAAATAGATTCCTTTACCATCGTCCAATTCCTGGATTTTTCTTGGAAGTGCTTCTCTTAGTGATGTTCTTTCTGCAATTGCGATTCTTGCTTCCAAATCATTTTTAGCTATAAATTCCCCAATTTCCTGTCTTCTTTCTTCAGATGTAGGAACTATAATTCCGTGGACACCATTTCCATTTGCAATAAACTTTACATCATTTAGCTTATCTCCAACATATAGGATGGTTGGATCACCAAACCTTCTTCTTACCTCTATCCATACTTCTGCATTAGGTTTGCAAGGTATACCTACATCTCTAAAATACTGCTCTTCTTTAGGCCCGAATACATCTTCCAGAGTCGTAGTAAGAATTTCAGTAATTTTTAACACCTGTTAAAAAGCCTAAATTTTAAATCCATCGAGTGCTACTCTGTGCCTGTAGACTTCATTCCATTCTGCTGAGCCAGGTGCAAGATAGGGTGTTCTGTTTAATGGGTATAATATCTCATCAGCTGCTACTTTAGCCCATAAATGATGCAATCTTTGTCTGTTTACAGCTACAGCCCTTTCTTCTGGTTTTACCCTAGACTCGTTTCTTGCCTCATAGCCAATATATTCCTCATGCCTTGCTACTCGTGCCGCATCCATCAATTGCCTTACTTGCTCTTCAGAATAGTGATGAGGTTCCCTCTTCAATAGTTCCCTTTCACGTTCAGCATCCATCCTTAAAATGTCTGCAGTTTTTACTCGAACATCTTCTTCACCCAAGTAGTTATTATTGTGCAAGTACTCCACTGCAGCCTTTCTTCTTTTACCCCATTCTTCAAAATCCTCGCCTTGCTTGAATGCTTCATAGTCCATGCTTTCGTCCCATACTCTTACCCTTAATCCATTTTCTGTTGAACTAACTATGTCGTAAAACCTTGTCATTTTTTTGGGTTCTGCAAAATCTATTTGAGTAACTCTCTCTGAACCGCCTACAACAGCATCAATTGTTTCTGAACCATTTACAACAGCGTTACGCTGATTTTGCCCTCTGTAATAAACCGGGCTCATTCTGCTGTCTTCTGTTAGAGCACTATTAAAATAAACAAATGTTTTTACTAGCTCGTCTTTTGTTGGAACTGTTCTTCCGCTGTATCTTTCGTACTGTTCCCATGCGATTCCTCTGTTCCTATCTGCAAAATAACTTTCTTGCTCCGCAGGACTATCCAATGAAATTTCTCCTCTACTCTCCCCGACCAACCCGAGTATCTGTATTAAAGCTAATTGTCTGTTACCCTCGTCTATAAGCCTCATCTTTTCTTCTTGGGTAATCTGATAAGGTTCTCCTCTTCTTGTTCCATTTAGCCTATCATAAACCGTATCAGCACCTACAAAATGCATTACAGCAACTCTCCAGGCTGGATCCGAGCTTCCCACAGGAAGGTCAATAGTCCTATGAATAGTTCCAACGCCTATCCTATATTTACCGAGTTCTCTAGCAAAGAAGTTATTTACCTGTGCTTCTCTCTCAGCTTCTCCGAATTTGTCCTTAGGGAAAAACTTCAGTACAGTTTGCAAAACCGCAATATCACCAATAAATGTCCTTACACCATAAACATTGCTTTGGCTATGTGCTCCTAAATCTTGCTCTTCCCTATAAATCCCCATGGTTCCTACATCTTTAATGTAATCTTTCAGCATCCTTATAAGGCTATCATGTGCTCCTTTTCTATCTCCTTCAAGCCTGCCTTGACCTAACATTTCCCTGGTACGTTCTTCACTAATCCCTGAGGTAGATTTTTTCCACTCTACTAAGAAATCATCCGACACCCAATCTAAAGACCTTAATGTTTCCGTTTCCGGATCAAAAATTTGCCTTAAAAAATTAGCATAAGTATTCGGTCCGAGGGAACTATCGAGCATTATCTGCAAATGATTGCTTTCAAGTATGCGCCGAGTTTGTGTAATAACTTCTCCATTGCTTGTCCCAGGATACATCCTTTTTACATCTTCAATTATTGTAGGATCACGTCGTATAAACCTTTGAACATAGTCCTGGGCAACATAAGGCCCATTATCGTGTATTTCACCTCTCTCCCGTCTTATAATGTCATTCAAGAACAAGACATAGTTTTGCACAATACGCTGTTCATGCGTAGACCTCACAGCCCTTCTTGCGTGCTGCGGGACATATGTGAGATTCATGAAATATGGCTTGTAAGCAAGCTCAGAAATCTTAGCTAAAGTCTCCAACGAATTTTGCCCGTTTTTGAATTCATTTCTGAATAATTGGCGCCTAGGGTCCTCTTTTCCGAGTAGTCTATGCGGCTGCAATTGGCTTAGATCTATCTCTCTATACCCAAATCTTTCCCTTATTTCAGGAAGCCTCGGGTCATTTGATGTTACAGTAGTAACTAAATAACCTGCTCTTCTCAAGGCTCCAGAAAACTCTTGCCCATCATATGGATTTCTGTACACTAAAAGCGCTTTTTCTCTTTCTCCTATTATTTTTGTTAAATCCCTCTTTAATATGTCTAATTCTGTAGGATGCGGGGGCTTGATTAAAACTGTTTTTTCGGCAGTATTTAGAGCCTCCTCTTCAAAATAAATCATTGGAACCAATGGCATCCGTCCGGGTAATTCTTCTCTCAATAATCTTAAGTTTTCAGCTACCTGCTCATTATTTTCCCCTCCAACGAAAATTGCGTGAGTATTTGCACTGACCAGTTCTTCTAATGCTTTACCTACTGTAGGCACATTTAAAACTTCTGCATCTAAAGCCCCCCTCAGGGTATCTGCAATTTGTTCGCCGCCAGGCTTTAAGTCATAGTGACTAAATTGTCCTGCATCAACTTCTTCATTGCCTATAGTAACATGACCATTATGATAATCGAAAGGGCGAAACATACCTAAAATGCGAACTCTTGTTCTACTGGGATCAAATACTATAAAGTGGTATTTGACTAACTCTTCCAATTGTACTCGTACATTATCTGAAGCCATCATACCAAACACAGTTTTGCATCCTATTATATTATCC
>JACQNV010000060.1 GCA_016202865.1 Candidatus Aenigmatarchaeota archaeon | reverse complement strand
TTACAATGTTATATATATAGAACAAATACATGTTCACAAACAACCAAAAGCGACATATATTGACCAAATAAACCAATCAAACCAACTCAACAACAGGTGTCAAGCACAAAATCTCCACATGAAGCAGGCGGGTCTACACATGACCTACACCCCTACATTTCCTATGGAAATATTTAAATCGTTATACATAGCCACTATTGTGTAATTTAAGTGAAATTTATGGTTTCAAATGATGTTTCACATGTATTTGAGACGCCAAAACAAAATATGGTTTATGTATATCGATTTTAAATGATGTGAAGTTGTTACAAAAGAAATGAAGGTGTCGGCACCAAACAAACATAACAATGTTATACACAAACTAAATCATATTATTGTAACCCCTAAAAAGTCACAAAAATAAAACTTTATAAATCCAACCCCCAACCTATAGTGATGGGAGAAATCTATTTGGGTTTGTCTAAGGAAGTGCACGCATCGAGGCCTATTAAAGACGGCAAGCGTGCCTGGGAAGTCACATACACACTTCCAGAAAAGCCAGAGGTATTGAATTATGATTTAAGGCAGTCTCCGCGATATTGGTTCCAGACAGCAGAAAGGTTGATGAAACAGGGTGTTTCAAGAATAGCTTCTGAAGAAAACCCCTTGGTGACTCCAAGCGCTGGCGCAGTCTCTGTTTTTGTTGATGAGCAAGGAAATCCACAATACATTTCTTTTGTCCAAAAGGATGCAAAGGCTCCAAGAGATCCTGGTTTTAGGGTTCCACGAAACGGCTTCCCAAGAAGCGAAGAAGACTGGCACACAAACGCACATTTGTATAGGGAAGCATTTGAAGAAGGTGTCTTTGTCACAAGAGGCGGCGAGCTGCTTGTCCCAGCAGACGGCCAACATAAAGAAATAATTTATGGTGTTGCTGATATGCTTGCCGCAAGAACATTGCTGAAAATAAAAGGCGAAAAGGCAGTTCCAATAACCTTCGCGAAAGGGGCAGACAGGCTAAAAGTTTTCCGTGAACCGGACAAACGCGCGAAGCTAGACGATTATGGTGTGATAAGCTGGACACCAGAAACAGGCTTCAACTTCATCAAAATTATGAATGTGCAATATCCTGTTGAAGACTTGTGGATTGTGGATGGGGAACAGCTACCTGATGGAACAACAATACAGCGCGATGTTTGTGTAATCGATCTCAAACACCTAGCAGGTAAAGTGTTTGGTAACCCAATACATGAAACTGTTCACAGAAGAAACAGGTATACAGGCGAAGTCGAAGTTTTCGAAAGGAACGACAGATTTTTATGCGACAAGGTCCCGCGGTCTGTGTTAAACCAAGTTTTAGTAGATGGCAAGCCAGTTTACCCAATTGACTGGTTTGACGAGTCTTACATCTTCTTATTCCACCCAGAAATCCTAGCAGATATGAACAAGGCCGGTAATGCTTGGTCTGCTCTGGAAAAGAACATGTTTGTGGATGAGAAATAAATATGGACCCAACAAACAAAGCTGTTGAAAGAAACAGAAAACTATTATATGATGTTGCAGGCGAATTAAGAAGAAGAGGATATGCTATTGCTCAAACAACTAGAGGAGAAAGGGTTGAAGAACCACAGCCTTCTCTTTTAGGCAGGTATGATTCTATGGGCATTCTTGCAAGAGCGACACCAAAACTTTTTGGTTTGATTTCAATACCTTTTGCAGAAAGGTGGGCATACCTTACAGCTATGCGGATTGATAATGAAGCAAGACAGGCGGTTCCAGATAAACAGTGGGTTTTTGATGTATACGGCGAAGAAAATATAGAAAGAGTAAGAAGATTGGGAGAAAGTTTAGCTAAACCGCGTGGGATAAGAGTTCTAGTAAATGTTTCTACACAAGACCTAAGATGGGAAGGTCAAGCACTCGAATATCCTGGTTTAACTATTCCATTGGATGATTAATATGGGCCAACTAGAAGTTGTATTACCCCAACAACCCAATAAACGGATGATCCATATCAATTTCCTTGAGCCCTGACTTTTTCACAACATCAAACACCTGGTCGATTTTTTTGTTATCTAATTCCTGGAAAAATTCCCTAAACATCATGCCCATGTTGATACTTTTTTTCATCTCGCTTCGCCACCCTTTTTGATACTTTTCCAAAAACTTTTCTGTAAATTTATTTTTCTGCAAAGCCTCGGTTACAACAGGCGCTGCATACTTGCCGCCAATAAAACCATAGAGTATGCCGCCAAAACTCCACGGTTTTGTCTGCGCAGCCGCATCACCGATCAATAGTGTGCGATCAAAATAAGTCTTGTGAAAACCAGTTGGTATCGGCGCCGCGCGGCGTTCGCACGCACATTTTTTCCGGCCAATTTTAAAAAAATCCTCCAACAAACCAAACTTCACACCTGTTCCCAAAATCCCATATTCCACGCGCCTACCTCTTGGTATCTTCCAAAGAAACCCATCTTTCACAAAATCTATGTCAAACCAAACCTCAAAGCTGTTCGATAAATCCTTCTCTTCTGCCATCACCATCAACCCAACCACGGTGTCCATTGGTTTCTGATCGAAATTGTTCCTAACAACGGAGTTTGCTCCATCACAACCAACCAAAAACCTAGATGTGAATTCACCTTGGTTTGTCTTCACCTTCACATTTTCACCAACTTCAACACCATCAACCTTCACACCAAACTTAACAGGGGAAGCCAGCCTCTCCACCAAAAAACTATCCAACCTGTCCCTATCCAGCGCATATGTACTTTGTTTTATCCCCAATTTTACAATTTTCTTATCAGGAGAATATAGAATACAAGAATCCAATTCGCTTTCCACAAGGCCATCTACAGGTATATATTTGGAAATGTCTCGGGAAACCAGACCAGAACAGGCCTTTCCACCAACCTGCTTTTTTTGATCTAAAACCAATACCTTGAAATCCTTCTCAACCAGCGAAGTAAAATATGACCCAGCCGGTCCAGCACCAACAACAATTATGTCAAAATCTGGCATATAACAACCTTTTAAACTTAAATCATATATAATCTATTTAATTTATCTAGTTATGGAAGAACAACAAAGCCATGAAGGCAGTCAACCAATACACCAACAACACCCAACAACACCAAAACAGAAGAAACCATATAGATTAATGTTGCTGATATCCTTGGTAATCTTGATTTTCTCAGCTTATGTTCTAGTCAATCAATATACAACAACAGGAGAATGGGTTAAAAAAGGTCTTGAGTTGCGTGGTGGTTTGTCTATTGCTGTAAAAACAACACAAGAAATTAATGTCAAAAATTTAGAATCGGACCTATCTAAATATGGCCAGATCACAGTTAAGGAAACTTCGGGATTTGGTGGTAGAGAAGTACTTATCGACGGTCCATCTGATATAGACTCTTCTAAAATCCTTGATGAGTTAAAATTAAAAAATATTAATACAGAAAAAGCCTCTATAAGGTCAGTTAGCCCAACCCTGGGGGAATCTTTCTTCTCACAAATACAGATAGGTATTATAGTGGCCTTTATTTTGATGGGTATAGTTGTGTTCTTGTTATTTAGAAACTTTATCACACCTACATCAGTAGTCTTAGCCGCAGGCGCAGACTTAATAGAAACACTAGCTTTCATGAATGTTTTTGGTATTGAACTCTCCCTAGCTAGTTTTGCTGCCCTCCTGATGTTAATAGGTTATTCTGTTGACACCGATATCCTTCAGAGTACGCGTGTCTTTAAGGGAACAGAAAGCATGAAAGAAAGATTCAGAAGCAGCGTAAAGACAGGGATGACAATGACACTTACAACAATAGGTGTTTTGGCAGTCTTATTTATTTCAAATCTAAACCCAATTTTAACTCAAATATCAGCAGTCCTTTTAATTGGTTTGGTTATTGATATGGCAAGTACATGGCTAACAAACTCTGGCCTTCTGATGTGGTATATGAATAGAAAAGGAGGAACACAGGAATAATATGGCGAATTTACTAAGCTACTGGAAAGTTTGGTTGCTGGTATTCTGTTTGCTTGGAGCAATGGGCGCAGTCTTATTAAAATCTTCCGCACAGGGCGTTGAGGTTGTTTATGTGTCTGCCGCCTCTCCAGCCCAAGGAATTTTGAAACAAGGCATGGTTATTACACGGGTAAACACGGTCCCTGTTAAAAGCTTCAATGATTGGAACGAACAAACAGGCAAGTTGAGTAATAGTGTGAGAATGACTGTCGATGGGCGTGAATATAACTTTAATTTAAATCAAACAAATTCCACTGGAACAAACCAAGAAAAGCTCGGGATAAATGTTTTGGATGTTTCCAAATTCAATTTAGATTTTGGTCTTGATCTGCGGGGCGGTACAAGGGTCTTATTGAAACCGAAAACAGACGCCTTGATAGAGGAAATAGAAGACGCTAAAAATGTCCTACAAACAAGGGCCAATCTTTATGGTTTGAAAGAAATAAAGTTTAAAGTTCTTTCTGAGTTGGGCGGTACAAATCTGTTGGAAATAGAGGCAAGTGGTGTTGGTAGTGATGTCATAAACAACTTACTATCAAAATCAGGTAAATTCGAGGCTAAGGTTTCAAAGCCAGTTACAATTAAAGATGGAGTTGGAGAGTTCAAACTATATAGTAATACATATCCTGTAAAAATAATCGACAACGAAACAATTGAACTAAATAACCAGAAATTGAACAAAAGTAGCAAAACAACGATAGAAGACATAGAATTTGAATTTGTTAACAAAACAGCTGATGGGATTGTGCTCCTTGGGTCAGCATATCACGGAAAAGATATTGAGATTGTGTACACAGATGCCCAAAGATCAGGCTTACAATCAACTCAGGGCGGTGGATATAACTTCTTCTTTGGTGTTCTTGTCTCAAAACAGGGGGCAGAAAGGTTTGGTAAAATAACATCTGGTGTCCCAGAATTCATAGACATACTCACAAACGAAAAATACCTAAAGGATTCTGAAATATTAATCTTTGTTGATGATCAACTTGTTTCCAACCTTAGGATAGGTTCAGAGCTTGGAGGAAGAGAGTATACAACACCACAAATATCAGGAAGCAGGGAAGACAGACAATCTGCCTTGGAAGAAAGATTAAGGTTGCAGACAGTCCTAAAATCAGGTGCCACACCAGTGTCCTTGGAAACGGTTTCTGTTGATGTCATTCCACCAACATTGGGCGCAGGTTTCATCACATCTTCAATATATGTTGCCGGGCTTTCAGGTCTTGTAGTTCTAATAATTGTAATTGTAAGATATAGGAGACCAAAACTAGCTATTCCAATGTTTCTTGTAACTGTTGTTGAAATAGCCATAATCCTCGGTATCGCTGCAATAAATGACGGTGCCATTTGGGGAGCGGTCCTTATACTAAACATAGTCCTGTTAGGCGTTTCGGCCATGAAGAAACACGAAGTAGATGTCTTTGCCTGGGTTGGTGCAATAACAATACCTTTGCTTGGTATGGGAATGGCATGGACAATAGATCTCCCAGCAATCGGAGGTATAATAGCAGCAATTGGAACAGGTATAGATCATCAAATCATAATAGCTGACGAAGCCATAACTGGCCAGAAAAAGAAGGTTTACAGTATAAAGGACAAAATTAAGGTGGCTTTCTTCATAATCTTCGGTGCAGCAGCCACAATAGTCGTTGCAATGTTGCCTTTAATGTTCTTGGTAGCAGAGTTCGTAAAGGGTTTCGCAATCACAACAATAATTGGTGTCTGGATAGGCGTTTCAGTCACAAGACCAGCATATAGTAGGATTGTTGAAAAAGTGATCAAAGTATAGGAATTTAAAACTTACACACTCTCTAATTCTATGGACCTTTTTTACTGGTTGTTTGGTGAATCTGAAGATAACACTGTTGCAACAAAACTATTTGCACAAACAGATCAAGTAGAGCATAGAGTTTATAATTTTATCAAGAAGTATGACCCATCTCTTACTGTAAAGCCGGAAAGTAGATTTACAGAGGATTTGGTTATGATTCTCTGGAATTGGTAGAATTTGGTATTGATTTGGAAAACGAATTTGATATAGCCATTCCAGAAAGGGATATGCAAGATTTAAAAACAGTTCAAGATGCAGTAGATTATATAAAGCGAAGAACTGGAGAAAAAACTAACTAAACCCTTCTCTCCTTAAAGAACTAATATTACCGACAAATTTAAGGTAGTCGTTTTCTATTAAGACACCACCTTTAAAGCCCTCTATTTGTAATGTTCCGTTATCTGTTTGTGTCCTCCAATTTCCACTGAACACATCAATCTTGGATCCAACAACATCAAATTTAGACAAAACAACACCTGTAACAGCTATTGTTTTTAGAGGTAGGTCAACAACCAGGTTAGACCCTTCGTGTGTCAAAACAACTGTTTTGTTCTTCAAAATAACACCAATTGAGCCCGTAAAGTTTTTAATTGTCCCGCTTTCTGTAGTCACTTCAACTGGCCCCTCAGATTTTAAATTATATACTCCTGGAGGAAAGATTTTCATATCAAACCCCTCACCTGTCTTGGATTCTGGAGCCTTTGTCGCACCGCCACTAAGCGGTGTGCTGCTTAAAACACCCTTAACTTTATCCCCGGCTCCCGGAAACATGTTAAGAACAAAGTAAATAGCAACAATTATAATCACAACAGCAATAACCAGTTTTATAAGCCCCATACAACCAACCTGCAATTATATATATTATGCGATCTCTATATATTAATCTACATCTGCGGTTTAATTGAGTAAATGAGGGATTCATTAAAACCGTAGGTTTTAATATGTATACATACTTTCAGTTTACTGGTGGTGGAGATTTCGTCTCTTGGATAGCTTGGTTTGTATTAATGGCTGTTTTTTTCATGTTTTACCCAAGAATGATGATAGGCCAAATAATGTGGAAAATAGAAAAATCCGCTGTTGCTATAGAAAAAATGGCAAAGGAATCCAAAAAAATAGTTGTATCCAAAATAACAAATAAGCCGAATAAAGAGCTTAAAGAAAAGGTCGACAGATTCTATGAATTCTTTTCAACTGGACCAGTAGACCTTGATCCAAATGGAATAATTAAGAAATGGGACTATGTTGTCCGCGAGCAAAAAGACAGGTTCACGCGCTTTGTGAATGATGCTGCACCAAAATTAGATAAAGAAAACAAAGCCAATGTTGAAATGGGTTTTGCAGCAGGGATAACACTTTACGATGTGGCAAAAATAGTCAGGCACTTTGTAGAGCTGGCTAAAAAAACCAAGAACCTGCAAATAGCAATGATAATCCAGATGCAATTACCAATGATAGAAAGGATCTCAAAATCATTGTATGTAGGCACAAAAGCCCTTTCAGCAGGCCAACCAATCGGCGATGCTTTGGGACCATTAGTCGCAGCTGATTTAATTGGCAATGTTACTGTAAAAGAAATAGAAGAAGACATAGTTGTTGCAAAAACAAAAATAAAGGGCAGGCAGGTCTTTGTAATGAAGTCGAAAGGTCCTGGTGGAAGGCTTGGATACCCAGGAAGAGCTGTGCAAAAACTAATCAGTAAAAATAAAATAGTAAAAATAATAACAATAGACGCGGCTGCAAAACTTGAAGGTGAGAAAACGGGTAGCGTTGCAGAAGGTATAGGGGTTGCAATGGGCGGCATCGGTGTCGAACGGTCCTATATAGAAGATGTCGCTGTTAAGAAAGGCATACCAATAGACTCTGTAATTGTAAAGATGTCACAGGAAGAAGCAATCATGCCAATGAGGAAAGCCATAAAAGATGCTGTGCCAAAAGTAAAGGAGTCAATTGACAGATTCATTTCTTCAGCAAATAAAACTGGTTCAATAATTATTGTTGGTGTAGGTAACACATCCGGTGTCGGCAACAGCAAAAAATCCACAGAAGAGACAATAAAATGGGTCAATAATCATGAGAAAGAGCTTCTGGCCAAGCAAAAAGGCAAAAAATCTGACGCTGAATTTTTAGACATATGAACAAAGTTGCTGTTATCGTGGACACAGTAAACGAATGGTTCAATCCAAAGTCACCCTATTTTCTTGGCGAAAACAAAAAGTATAGAAGCAAAATGAAAGAGCTTGCAGATTCTTTGAGAAAAAACAAAATACCAATTGTTTTCATACAACACATCGAACCTGATGGTGAAGTCGGCTTTCAGAGGGGCACAGATAGGATTGAGATCATTCCAGAACTAGGAAGAAAAAAAGACGAACCCATTATTACCAAAGTAAGATCTATTAGTCCATTCTATAAAACATCCTTGGAAGAAACCCTCAAAAAACTAAGGGCTGATCACCTAATTGTTGCCGGAATAATGACCAATCTCTGTGTACGAAGCTGCGTGGCCGATGCGTGGGACAGAGAATATAAAATCACTGTTGTGGCAGATTGCTGCCTCTCTGACTCAGAAAAAACAGACAAAGCGGTCTTTGAAGACATTAAAAACACAAGATCTGATGTTGAATTGGTTCCACTAAAATCACTTAAATTGTAATTACACATTTCTTATTTCTCTAATTTCCTGCGGAACCCCAAAATTGTCCAGTTGAGTCAGTATATCTTGCTTTACATTGCCCCTCACAATAACAATACCATTAAAGTGCCTATACGAATCTATCAATGCGACTGTTGTGTCTGTACCCATGCACCTATACCTATCTCCATATGGCAAGCCGTCGTGACTGTTTATGGCCCCATCACAAACATACTCCCCTCTATCCTTCATGATATCATCAAACAACAAACTATCAACTCTTCGATAAATATCCCAATCGACAATAATACATGAGAATACCATAACAAGAATTAAAAACTAAGTTATATATTACTTTAAACTTAACTCTTAAGAATTACTATGACATTTCAAGCAATATATAAGGGCGGGTCATCATCGTCTAGCAGCCTTATAATAGGAAATCCTGAAGGAAGTGTGGGTATAATCACTCTCTGGAGCAAAGCAAAGGAAATAGCTAAAAAACTAGACCCAACTAAATATTGTGTTATAGGCCAGCTTTTTTCAGCAGAACGAGGCCTTGATATACTGGTGAGAAACCTTTTGGCAAACCCACAAATAACCAACTTGGTTATTACCGGCGTCGACTTCTCAAAATCTGGTGTCGTCCTGCAGGATTTTTTTGACAAAGGTTTTGTTTTAGGAAAAGCAGAGACAACTGAAAAACAATGCTGGCGGGTAAACAGCGATTACGAGGGCTATATTGGTTTAGATATACCAGAAAACTCGCTACAAAAACTAAGAGAGTCAATAAATGTTGTAAAAGCGCAGGATATATCAACATTCGATTTCTTAGCCCTGGAAAAACCAGAAAAAACAAGAGAAAAGGAAGTTTTCCTTAAACCAGAAGAGAAAGTTAAGCAATATGTTGGCGAGTATGTAGGTCATATAGTTAGGGGGAAAACAATAGCAGAGGTGTGGCTAAAACTCCTCGACACAATAATGAAATTTGGAAAAATTTCAGGCACACACTATGACGACCAGCAAAAAGAAATCGTTGATTTGCTGTCAATAATAACAGATGAAGACCCATACAAATTCTATATTCCTGAATTTTTGCCTCAGGACGAAAAGCATATGAGAGAATACATACCTAGGATCACAAAAGATCTGCCTGGTGGGATCCACAAAAACGAATATACCTATGGATCAAGGATGAGATCTTGGTTTGGAGACGATCAAGTAAAAAATGCGATAGCGAAGCTTGTACGCGAACCAAACTCCAGAGCGGTTGTAATTGGTTTATGGGATCCTAACAAGGATTTGGTTATAGGTGGAAGTCCTTGTCTAAATCACATTTGGTTGAGGGTAAACGAAAAGGAAAACAAGCTTTACATGACCTGTATATTCAGAAGCCATGACATGTTTGAAGGCTACCCAGAAAATGCCTTTGGTCTACGCGCCCTTCAAGAAGAGATAAGAAAAGAGCTTGTAGAAAAATTAAAAGAAGCCAACAAACCAATTGACATCAAACTTGGCGATCTTATAATTCTATCCCAATCAGCACACATTTATGATGATTGTTGGGAGACTGTAAACACAGTTTTGGAAAAACATTTAACAGCAAAATATACAGGGCATATGGCAGACATCGACCCCCGCGGCAACTTCGTTATATCCCTTGACTATGGAACACAAGAAATAGTGATGGAGCACACATCTCCTGGCAATGTTAAAATCGGCGAGTTCCGAGCAAAATCAGCAGAAGAAATGACCAGAAATATTTTAACCAAAGAAAAGGTTGTTTCTCTAATACCACATGCCCTCGATTTGGGTTTAGAATTAATGAAAGCAGAGATCGCACTGAAACTTGGTTTACATTATAACCAAGACAGGCCGCTAGATTTTTCTGAGGTTGGGATTAAGAAAAGTGGGGAAGGTTGAGACCAAGTCATCAACCAACACCTTCATACAAATTGTCCGCACCCGAATCGTGTTTGGACTCTTTAACCAAATCAGCTAAGGCGCGTCGCGACCCTTCAATATCTACACCACTTTCTTCTAGTGCAGTATGTATGTCCTCAGATAAAAAGAACGCGTTCCTGTATTCTGTACCAACCCTCCAACAGCGCGCTATAATATCCCTTGACCGACATTCTTGAAGGTCGTCTAATGCGACTTCAATAGCTAGTCTTACATGCGGTTGTCGGAGATATTGACCAGTCAATAGATTGTACATTGTAGAGCCAAGGGAAAAAATATCTGATTCCGGCTTAACCTGTCTGCCACAAATTTGTTCCGGTGACCAAAACATTGGGGTGCCCACATTCTCAGAACCTCGAAATGTAGATAAAACATCTACATGAGCAAAATCAAAATCAACCAAAACTGAGACACCATCATGCCTAACAACTATATTTCCCGGTTTCACATCCCTGTGTATTATTGGATCTGGAAGGTTTTCATGTAAATTCAATAAGCACATAGCCACATCATAACCAACTATCAGAACAGATGACTCGTCAGAAAGTTGAAGATTACGCAAATTCACACCATCCACATAATCCATAACATACGATTTATCATCACTACAATGAAGCCTGGGAATGTCACCATGTATTATCAACCGTTTGTGCATCATTATTGAACTGTTTAAAGCTCTAGAATCAATGTCTTCACGGTAGACTTTTATTGCAACAACTTCTCCTGTTTCTATGTCCACAGCACTGTAAACAGTAGCCATCCCCCCACCACCGATTTGTTCACCATCAACATATCTCTTTCCACCGACTTCAAAAGCAAGACCTTGATCTGACATAATCTATAAAACAACAACCTCTGAAAGCTTACCAACATCCTCTGGATTCAAAACAGGCATACCAAAGAGGTGCGCATCCTCATCCAATCGCGGGCAAGCACAATTTACCAACACATCTAATTTTAATCCCATCAACTTCTCCTTTGTTATAAAATCCATGACCAGAATCCAAGCTTTCTTACCCATTCCTTCTAATTTATTCTTCAAAACTTCAGCCTGTTTGATATACATCTGTCCTGGTTTAGAAGAAACAACGATGCCAAAATTCTTACCATCCTTGGCTTTCTCAATCTGCGCGAACTTTATCCTGTAAAACCTTTCCCTCTCTTTTGAAAAATCTTCAATAGAATTTGTGTCTGTTGACAAAACAAAAACCGGTTTCTCTGTTTTCCTAATAATACCCAGCGGATGAAATCTTCCAGAGCCGACAAATAGAATACAGTCTGCTTTCTCATCTAAAGCGGCGGCTTGATCACACCCAAGGATTTGACCATGTGTTTTTGATATGGCCGGTTTGCCAAGCAAAACCACCTTCCCTTTCTTCTCCAGAAAAACTTTAATAACATCCAAACACTCAATATGTTGGGTTGTTGAAACCAAGCTGAATGATTTGAACCTTTCTATTTTCTTCCAACTACTTTCCAAAACAGGTATAGGATCAAAATCTAGTCTAAATGGCCAGTAGAATATTGGTATCGGCGACTTAACACCAAAATCTGTGTGTCCTATGTTAAGGATAGCATCGCATCCCAAGTCACCGGCTTCATGAAACCTTATATCACATGCTCCCCACATCGGTTCACAAGAAATAACTACAACAATTCCTTGTCCTTCAAAACTATTAGCCAATTCCTGTATTCTTGTTTTCAGTCCTTCCGGCACCTGTATAAACAACCTTTTCACATCCCTTTTCTTAATCTCCAGAACAAGTTCTTCAAAACCTTCTAACATAGTTTACCAATTAGTATCCAAACCGTATTTTGCAATGCAGCACTGAATAATACCTTTTATCTTATCAAAATCTTCCTGTGTTTTCGCCTCCCACCTTATTCCTAAAGCAGGAACGGTGTTAGAAGCCCTTATCAAAAACCAACCGCTTTCAACCTTGGCTTTCACACCATCAATCTCCACAGTTTCATATTTATTTTTCAGATCAACCTTCAGTTTTTCAACGATATCAAACTTTTCCCTGTCATTGCAGAAAACCCTAACTTCATCTGCAGTAATATAAAGCGGTATGTCTTTTGTGAGGTTGTCCAATCCATGCTTTGCAACAAGTGTGGCAAACTTCAAGCTTGCAAAAATTGCGTCATCAAAACCAAAATTCTCCTTGAAAAAATAATGTCCAGAGTGTTCACCAGCCAAATCACATCCATCAAACAAAATCTTGGATTGAATGAAAGAGTGCCCAACCCTCGACTGAACAGGAACACCACCGCTTCCGCTAATTGTATCCTCAACTGTTTTAGAAGAGGTGACATCAAAAACAATTTTTGCTCCTGGTTTATTTTTTATCATTTCCTTTGAAAAAATGGAAAGCACGACATAGCTCTCTATTGGTTTTCCATCTGGTCCGATAAAGGCAACTCTATCGCCATCCCCATCATAACCAATGCCCAAGTCAGCTTTATTTTCCAAAACAGATTTCTGTAAATCTTTTAGGTTGGATTTTTTAATAGGATCGGGTTCATGGTTAGGAAAATTTCCATCCGGTTCACAATACAGCTTTACAACATCGCACCCACCACTCTCAAAAATCTCTGCAGCCAAATTTCCGCATACACCATTACCACCATCTATAACAACCTTTAATTTTTCTAGCCAGTGTAAATTTATTTTTGTTGAGATAAAATGTTTATAATCCTCAACAATGTTAGCTATTGTATACTCGCCGTGTTTTGCACCGACTTTTGATGTCCCACTGCAGAAATCCAAAACACTCTTTATTCCGGTGTCCCAACTCAAACAAACCCCGCTAGCTGCACAGAGTTTTAATCCGTTATACTCCTTTGGATTGTGACTTGCTGTTACAACAACGCCACCATCTAGCCTTTTATGAGCCACAGCAAAGTATAGAAGAGGTGTTGGTAATATACCAAAATCAATAACTTTGGCGCCAGTGGATGTAATGCCTGAAACCAAATTACCTTTAAGCCTTTGTGTGTGCAGTCTTACATCACCACCAACAGCTATTATTGGCTCTTCCCCAAATTTCATGACCCTTTTCTTTGCGCTGTCTGTCCCGAAAATAAATGTAGCAAACGCCTGGCCTATTTTTTCCGCTGACTTCTCATCCAATTCAGTTGGATAAACACCCCTTATATCATATGCACGAAAGATTGATTGGTTCATAAACTACAGTGGCCTCCCACCACCTCTAAATATTTCTGCATTATTAAGAATCATGTCTGAGTGGGTCGCGCAAAAATGATCCCTTCCATAGGGCGGTATACCTCCATCATCTGTTGTTTGCATTTTTCCATAAACAAAACATCTTCTGTCAGAACAATGTTCATAACCGCCCCAAATAAGGGTTACACCCAATTCATGCGCAGCCAACTCGACGCCATATTGTAAATCAATATCCTTCTTACCCGCCTCTACAGCTTCGTGCCTTATTGGTCTGGCAAAGCAAACACCTTCGTTTCTAAATCCAGCCCCATATAAATGAATATCACCGGTCATTACTGCCCACAATACAGTCGACGGCATCCCAATATGAAAAAGCGTTTCTGTTGTGATAACAGCCAGTCTACCAGTAGACAAATCAAGAGCGTTTTTGCGTGCTATCCTAGCAGCATCATAAATCTCCTCACCGGAAGCAGGTAGTTCAGCATCCTCTTTTAGAATAGTCCCATCAAAAACATCATTAAACGGCTTTAAATCCCTTACAGCTTCCATAATCTCCCTTGTTTTTTCTGGATCGCAGTTCCATGGACAATAATATAATTTCATAAACAACTATTTCCCCCTTGCCAGTTTTATATGCGACTCTGCCAGTTCATAACCATGAGATTCAGCAGCAATAAGATTGAGGTCTTGAGCAGAAGCCGCAGCCGCAATAATTTCAGCTAATTTTCTGGAGTTAGATCCAGGAACAGTTCCCGGTCCGGCGCACCCCAACATATCCAAACACTCTTTTGCTGTTCCATATCCTGCACCACCACCAACAGTAGCAACCTCAATACATGGAAAGCTTGCAGAGAACAATAGGTCACCATCAACAACCTCGGCATTTGTAAAGCACGAGCTGCTTTCCACTACTTGGGCAGCATCCTGACCAGTTGCAATGAACATCGCTGCTATCGTGTTCGCAACATTTGCATTAAACCCGCCGATGGATCCAGCAAGTGCCGATCCTCTATAATTTTTAAGATAATTTAGTTTTACAATATCTTCTGGTTCCACATCATAGACCTCTTTTATGATTTTTCTTGGTATTAGAATTTCTGTTTCAACTGACTTCCCCCTACCCAGCAATACATTCATATGTGTTGCCTTTTTGTCTGTACACATGTTCGCAGTCAAACTTACCAATTTAACCCATGTGTAAACTTCTTTTAACGCCTTAACAGCATTTGCCGAGTATTTTGTGACAGAGTTCATGCCCATGCTATCCCCTGTTTGGAAATAAAACCTCAAGTGTACATGTCTGCCAGATTGAAACGGTTGAATATCTAAAAGTTTGGAGACCTTAGACTCCTTTTCAGCTGCCTCCTTCATTTTGTTGTAAACTTGACCCTTTTTCAATATTTCTCCTGAAAGCTCCCTTGCTTTTTTTATATCTGGAGCCTCAATCAACGGAGCTCTTGTCATGTGATCCCTTGTAATAACAACCCTAATACCACCAGCTTCATTTATGGCTCTACAGCCCCTTGTCAATCCAGCCACCAGAGCAGCCTCGTTTGTTGCAACAGGAAGATAAACTTCCCCATTTACATGTTCTCCAATAACCTTTAGCGGACCACCAAAACCCAAAGGAACTACGGCCCCGCCAATTTGCTGTTCAATACCAACCGTGCCCTTCTCCTTGTCTGCGACAGAAACAAACCCATCCCTTATTTTCCCATATTTCTTTCCTGTTTTCTCTTCAAGAAGTCTCAGTCTCAAACCAACAGCCTCTTTATTTGCTTCAAGGAACTTGTTAATGTCCTTATTAAAAGCCTGCTCTAAAATGACCTCTTCAAGTTTATATGGCTTGATTTTACCTTCTTTCAGATCCTGATATATTTTATCCAAACCCATACCTTAAAATAAAAAACAAGGTTTATAAACCTATTTAAGCATAGTTAGGCTATAGTCATACTGTGGTGTTATATATGAAATTAGAACTATTGGAAGACGATAAAAACCTGTTAAAGGTCAAGGTTTCTGGGGAGACCCATACACTCTTAAATATTCTAAGAGAAAAGTGTTGGGAAGACAAAGCAGATCAAGCCGCTTACATCCAAGAACACCCATATATAACCGAACCCTATGTTGTTGTTAGATCAAAAGATCCAAGAAAGACACTTCTTGCAGCCGCTCAAAATGTTGCAGAACAAGCTAAAGAGTTTAGGTTAGAGTTCGAAAAGGCTGTCAAAAAATAAACACCCCAATAACTAACTGAGAGGGTTAGATGCCAACTTCTAAAAAACTAAAAAATGCAGACACAAAGTCGACAATAATTTACATTCTAGTTGGTATACTTCTGGCTGTTTTTGTCTTCTTTGGCTCTGGCGCCATGCTTTCAACAAGCACACCAATTGTTGCTGTGGAATCAAACTCCATGCAACCAACATTTTCCAGGGGAGACATATTAATAATCAAAGGCGCCTCAGCAGAAGAGATAAAACAGGGAGATATAATCGTGTTCTTCGCGCCTGAGAGGGGCGCCCCAATAGTCCACAGAGTAGTAACAAGGAACGCAGATGGGACATTCCAAACAAAGGGGGATGCAAACGGCGGCCAATTACCATACGAAAAAAATATCCAGGCAAGTCAAATCCTGGGCAAAGAGATACTAATTCTGCCTCTTCTAGGCTGGGTTAAAATTTTCATCACAGAAACTGTCCTGCCCAACGCTTGGGTTTTAATAGTTGTGGTTGTAATAGTAGTATTTATATACTCTGTCGCCAAAAAGAAAAGAAGTATACATTTTTCTTTTCAAAAAAGAAAGGGTATAACTAAAAGAAAACACAAAACAAAGTAGTTGTGTAAAATAGTCGAGATGTTATGGAATTTTGTGATAATTGTGGCCTGATTTTGACTGTGAAAAAAGATGGCAAAAAGTCCAGTTTAGTTTGTAGAAAATGTGGTTACAAATCAAAGGACTACAAGCCACTAGAAATTAAAGAGAAGGTAGAGAAGGCGCCACTAGATGAAGTTATAGTGATCGAAAAAAGCGAAGAGGCTTTGCCTAAAACAAAAACCAACTGCCCAAAGTGTAGTAACAAGGAAGCCTTTTGGTGGATGCAGCAAACAAGATCAGCAGACGAAGCACCAACCCTGTTTTTGAGATGCGTCAAATGCAAGCATTCATGGCGAGAGTATGGCTAGAGTCCAAACATGAAAACTGTATTTTTGTGCACCCCTCATAAACTAGGCGATTTAAACTATCAACTTATAGATAGAATAAAGAAACTTGGTTTTAATGTTTTATGTGCTGTTACTCACAGTCCACAAAATGTGCCTTACGACCAGATGTTCAAAGCCAATGTAAAACTAATTAAAAAATCTGACATCTTTGTTGCAGTCCTTAAAGATTATGGTAAAGATCTAACAGCAGAAGTTGGAATGGCATATGCATGGAATATGCCTAGAATTGGCATCGATTTTAATGCTAATAGAAATGATGTCATGTGTTATTTTGCTTTAGGGAATATGATCAAACCAGAGCAGTTAGAAGCAACACTCTCTAAATTCAAATAACTTACAACCTATTCCTTTTCTTATATTCCTTCTCAGCCTCAAGATAGGCTTCAAAGCTACCGACATCATACCATTTTCCTTTAAACTTAAATCCATAAACAACGAGCTTCTTGTAAAGCCAGCTAATGAAGTATCCAGGCGCATCTGCATTGTTTTTATCATGCAAATACTCTGAAATCATTTTTAAAACATCTTTTGGAAAAATGTAGCAGCCCGTTGAAACAAATGTGGATTTTGGTTTTTCTGGTTTTTCCAAAAAATCAACAAGCTTCCCATCACCATCCAATTCGCCTACACCAAACCTCTGTGCGGCAATAAGATCACCAATATCATAGAAAGCTATCACAACACCTTTCTTCTCTCGATAATAATCAACGAAATCCTTCAGCCTAAAATCAAATAAGTTATCCCCAGCAATAACAATAATATCATCATCAATCTTCTCTGTGTTAATAAGATAATCCAATGCGCCAACACTTCCTTTTTTCTCCTCCTCCTTTGTTGTTGGTTCAATTATCAGTTTTAATTTACCGTCCAGTTTTGTAGTCTTTATCCAATTAGTAAAATGCTCCTCAAATTTCTTGTTTGTTGTGATGTAAATTTTATCTATCGAGCGCACACCCTCAAGGTTTTCAACAATATGCTCAACAATGGGTTTTCCAGAAATCATCAAAAGTGGTTTGGGGCGACCAGTTGTTAGAGGCCACATTCTCTTTGCAAATCCACCGGCCATTATTACAGCTTTCATATTTTCTCTAATTAGAAATATCGAATATATACCTTGGCAGATCGCATATTTAAAACTTTCAACCCATCTTATAGTATTCGGTGATTGTATGATTCTCCCTGACCATGAAATTAAAAAATACTTGAAAGAAGGCAAAATTGTCATAACACCCCTGGACGAACCAGATATTCAAATACAGCCAGCTGGTGTAGATCTAAGATTAGATAATGAATTCAGAATATTCAAGCTCAACTCGACACCATATATTGATACAAAAAAACCAACAGACAACTACACAGAAAAGGTTATACTAAAAGATGGCGACCAATTTATAGTGCATCCGCATGAATTTGTTTTAGGTAAAATCATGGAATATGTTAAAATGCCATCAGATCTTGTGGGATCGGTTGACGGTAAATCTAGTTTAGGTAGATTGGGTATAGTCATTCACACAACATCATCTTCTGTTAACCCTGGTTGGGAAGGCAATCTTGTTTTGGAGATATCAAACCTTTCCAGAATGCCAGTTGCAATCTACCCTGGAATGAGAATAGCCAAACTTACTTTTCACAAATTAACATCTCCAGCAGAAAGGCCATATGGAGACAGGAAGGACACAAAGTATAATAAACAAGCCTCTGTCGACGAAACAAAGGTTTATAAAGAGTTTAATCAATAATCTGGAGTATAGTGTGACTTATGGGATTAAGACCAGGAAGATGTTACAGGAAGCTTAAAAGGCCTTATACAAGGCAAAGCCAGAGAAAGCCTAGAAAGGGTTATGTTAAAGGTGTTCCGGGATCAAAAATACATACCTTCCAAACAGGAACAGCAAAACCAGAATTCTCACTAACAGTTAATCTGGTGGCTACACAGGCTGCTCAAATAAGGCATAATGCTTTGGAAGCTGTTAGGGTGGCCGCAACAAAGGCGCTTACCAAGGGTCTAGGCAGCGAAACCAATTTCTTTTTAAAAATACTGATCTATCCGCATCAAATACTCAGAGAAAACTCCATGGCAACCGGCGCTGGTGCAGATAGGTTCCAGTCCGGAATGAGACTAGCCTTTGGCAGGCCAGTTGGTACAGCAGCTAGGGTTAGAGCAAATCAAACAATTCTTACAGTTAAAGTTTTGCAGGGGAGGTATTCAGAAGTCAAACAGGCTTTGAAAACAGCAAGCTCAAAACTACCAATTCCTTGTAAAATAGCAATAGCACAATAAGATTGCTTTTATTTTTGTAAAACAATAATAGTCCATGAATTTCATTCTTAGTTTAGCTGAAATAGACAAATCCTTGCATAAACCCGGTAACAAAGCAGTTTATCTAAGCGATTTAGCTAAATCGGACTTCCCCATACCCACAGCTTTTGTACTAACAAAAGACGCCTTTCTTCTACATTTAAAATCAAATCAGTTGGAGGAAAAGATAAAACCATATATTTTGGATTTGGAGAACAAAGAACACCACGATAAAATAACACAGCTGATTGCTGAAATAGATCTGCCCTTTAGCGTTAAAACTGCTATAAAGGAGGCGTATGATGACCTATCCTTTGGAAAGGAGGCCAATGTTACTAAACAAGCCCTGGAAATAATAAGATCTGGCAGAAGCAGGATATATGTTGCTGTCAGGCCATCAATTGGCGACTCCAAAAACAACATACATGGGTACATAAATATAATAGGACTGGAAAAATTACTTGAAGCAATAAAAAGATCTTGGGCATCAATCTATTTAGAAAGCCTTGAAACAAAACAAAACCTAGATTTCTCTATTATTGTACAAAAAATGGTTGACCCTGAAAAATCCGGATTTTTGTTTACAAAGGACCCAACAAATTCAGAACAAGCACTTATAGAAGCCACTTGGGCGTCTAGCCAAGCGATCTCTTTGGGTTTGGTTAATCCAGATGTCTACATATTAAATCGAACAGGCGAATTGCTTGGTAAAAAAATAACAAAAAAGTCTGTTTTGTTAAAGAGGGATCAAATAGGAAAGGTGATAGCTGAAGTTCCGCCAGTGGAAAAGGCCGGAATTCAAGTTATAACAGATCAAGAAGTGTTTAAACTAGCAGAATACTCTAAAAAAATAGAGGATCGACTGGGTTGTCCTCAGGAAGTTGAATGGTGTATAGACAGAGGCAGGTTGTTCATACTTAAAACCCAGCCAATAAAACTAAATGATCTTGTGGTAGAAAACCAATTTTATGGTGAACCGCTGCTTTCTGGTATTTCAGCATCTCCAGGAATTGTTAAAGGAAAAGTTAAAATAGTAAACAGTCAAGACGACCTTGATAAATTAAATCAAGGTGACATACTTGTATGCAAATCACCAAACTCCCAAATAATCCCCTACATTGAAAGAGCCTCAGCTCTGTTAACAGAAGATGGTGGTCTGTCCAGTTATGCTGCTGCGGCAAGCAGGGACATTGGCATACCGTGTATTGTTGGGATGGAATCTTTAACAAAATCGCTAAACCAAGACCAAGAAATCACAGTTAACGCCATAGCAGGCAAGATCTACTTGAGCGAAGCACCTGAACCAGCAGTTATAGAAGAAAAGCCTGAAATTAAAGAAGAGGGTGTTTTGGCCACAGAAATAAAAATAAATTTATCTGGTTTGGAAAGTCTTGAAACTTTAAGCAAATTTGACGGCGCCATTTTTTCATCAGATTCAATTATTTCCTCTCAAAGTATAGATTCAATTAATCTTTCAAAGGAAAACCCATCTCAATTAACATCCATACTTGTTGAAAACCTAAGAAAGCCTCTGCAAGCAACCTCACCAAAAACAGTTTTATACAAAATTCTGGATGTACAGGATCCAAGCCCTATTGGAATAAGAGGAATAAGAAGAAGTCTAAATAATCCAGAGTTATTAGAGTGCGAACTGAATGCGATAAAAACTTTGGGACAAGAGGGTTTAACCAACACTTGTTTTCTGATACCATTTATCTCAACTGTTGAAGAGTTGAGGCAAGTTAAAAGGTTAATAACATTTCCATTAAAACTTGGCATATCAATTGAAACACCATCATCTGCAATAGATATAGAAAGCTTCTGCAAATATGGTATAGATTTCGTATCTATTGATCTGGCTGGTTTGACGCAATTAACTTTGGGTGTAGATAAACAGAATTCACAACTATCCAATCTATACTTAGAATCCCACCCATCTGTTTTGTTCCTTCTAAAAAATGTGATTTCAACCTGCAAAAAATACAAAGTTAAAACCAATATAGTTATTGGAAACCAAACTACTCAGGATCTCGTTGAGAAGTTTATAGAGCTTGGTATAGATTCCATATCCACTGATTTTGGCTCAACAAATTTACTAAAACAAACCATTCTGCGAAAAGAAAAGCAATTGCTTTTGGATAAGGCCAGATTATAGATCAAACTACCTAACTATCTTTATTATCCACCTGATCGCCATGTAACCAATTGCCACAAGCATCCCAATAGCAGCAAAACCAATTATATTTTGGAAGGTTGGCTCTATTGAATATCCGATGTAACCAGAGATTAAAGGAAATATACCGCCAATAAAAGCAAAAACTAAAATAGTCTTCGCCACCCTAAAAACAAACACACCAATAACTAGGAACACAAAGAACAAAGCAAGCACTGTAATATCACCAGGAATCGGCAACCCATTAAGAAAATCGAAAATAGGCATATAATATAAT
>JACQNV010000059.1 GCA_016202865.1 Candidatus Aenigmatarchaeota archaeon | reverse complement strand
TTTCTTTTTGGAAAAGAAAGAGGGTATATGAGCATTGCAATATTAAAGGAACTTGAGAGCACACTCCCTAAGGATGCAGAAATATCTGAGATGAAGTTCGAAGCATCAGAGCTTGTACTTTACACAAAGAGCAAGGAGTTCTTTAGGAATGGGGAAAGTGTAATCAAGGAGATTGTAGACAAACTGAAGAAAAGGATAGAGTTAAGGCCAGATCCGTCTATAACTGTCGACCCTGAAGACACCAAGAAGGTCATAAAAGAAATTGTTCCAGAGGAAGCTGGGATACAGGAAATTTATTTTGAACCAGAACTCGGTAAAGTTATAATCGGTTGCCTAAAACCAGGCTTGGTTATTGGTAAGGGTGGTGAGACATACAGGAAAATAAAGAATGAGACTTTGTGGCTGCCTAAAATAGAAAGGACGCCGGCAATAAAATCAGATGTTGTGATGGCTGTGAGAGCCTTACTACACACTGAAATAGATTACAGGAAAAAGTTTTTGAACAAGGTCGGCCAGGCTGTTTCTGTACGCAAAGAGGTTGAGGATGAGTGGGTTAGATTAAGCTGCTTGGGTTCATGCAGGCATGTTGGCCGAAGTGCGTTTATAGTTCAGACACCATATTCCAATGTTCTTCTTGATTTTGGACTGAGCACAAGCAGTGACATGCCGCCGCATATAGATGCTCCTGAATTTAGCATTGACAAGATAGATGCGATTGTTTTGTCGCATGCTCATTTGGATCACTGTGGATTTATCCCATATCTTTATGAGAATGGGTATACAGGACCGCTATACTGTACACCACCAACAAGGGATTTGATGGTGTTGCTTTGCCTGGATTATGTTGATGTTGCGCAGAAGGAAGGGAAGAAGGCATGGTATTCCAAGTCAGCTGTTGAAAAAGCTGTCAAACATTCCATTACTTTGGAATATGGAGAGGTCTCTGATATAACCCAAGACATGAGACTGACACTACAACCGGCTGGACATCTGCTTGGATCTTCGCTTGTTCATTTGCATGTTGGCAAGGGTTTGCATAATATTCTTTATACAGGAGATTTGAAGTATTGCCCAACAAGACTTTTCGACCCATCATATACTGATTTCAAAAGGATCGAGACTTTGATTATTGAGGCCACATATGGAAGGGCTGGCGATGTGACTCAGCCAAGACCCATAGCTGAAAAGGAGATGCTTGATACAATTTTAAAAACAGTGGAAAGAGGCGGAAAGATTCTGATACCAAGCTTTGCTGTTGGAAGAGCGCAAGAGGTCATGGCTATTTTGGGTGGGATGGACTTTCAGTATCCTGTTTATATTGAGGGTATGATTTGGGATGCAACAGCTATACACACAGCTTATCCAGAATATATGTCAAGGTCATTGCAAAATGAGATATTTCACAAGGGGAAAAATCCTTTCCTTGCAGATATTTTCCACAACCCATCACCAAGAGAAAGAGATGGCATAATAGATAGCGCTGGGCCTGCTGTTATTTTGGCTACATCAGGTATGTTGGTTGGAGGGCCGGCTCTTGAATATTTAAAGGGATTTGCTCCAGACCCAAAGAATACTTTGATGTTTGTTGGTTATCAGGGTGAGGGAACATTAGGTAGGAAAATTCTATCAGGCCAAAAGGAAGTTCCTGTTTCAGTTGGTGGAAGGAACAAAACAATTACTATAGAGATGGAAGTCAAATCAATAAGCGGGTTGAGCGGCCACAGCGACAGGAATCAGCTGATGAACTTCATGAAGAGGTTGGGCTCAAGGCCAGAAAGAATAATCACAAATCACGGAGACAAAACATGTTGCATAGAACTTGCAAGGGATGCCCACAAAGTTTTCGGTGTTGAGACTATTGCGCCAAAGACACTGGATGTGATTAGGTTGAGGTAATTAAATTATCTGGAGCTACTGTTTTATTGCTTCTATTATCCAATATTTTTGAATCTTTCTACCGACAGCCTCAAAGCCGCTTTTTTCTTCAATGATTTTTATTCTTACAACCTCGAGATGAGTGTTTTCCTCCAATTCTTTGATTATTTCATTTTTTGAATAGAAGTGTTTCATGTAAGGCATTACCTTGTTTCCTACCACCTGATTGACTACAAATGTGTTTGGGTCATCGTCAAGTTCTATGCCATTTTCTTTATACTTGCTATATGTGTCCTTGTCTTCTTTTGACTGCACACAACAAACAAGGATACCGTTCTTTTTCAGGACCCGGCTTGCTTCTATTACAGACTTTTTGCGAACTTTCTTTGTGATGTTATGTAAGACACGCCAAAAAATTATCGCATCAAAAAAATCACCTTTGAATGGTAAATCGTGTGCAGGCGCGTATATTAAATTGGTTGGTGAAAGTCTAGAAGCAACCTTTAGGCCTTCACGCGTAATATCTGAACCAAAACATGTCCAGCCTCTTTCTTCAAAAAACTTTTTTATCCTGGCTGTGCCGCAACCATTGTCTAAAAGTATGCCTTTCTTCAGACGATTATTCAATGAAGAGAAATATTTCAGTGTGCTTTCAGACAAATTTTTAAGTTCGTATGTAGTAGCAAACTCTTGATTCCATAGACTTTCTAACACATCATGTGATTGTACTGATTGTATGTCTTTTTGTGATGGTTTTGATAGCTTTTCCATAAGTGTTACAATAATATCCTAGAGAAAATTTAAAATCTCCTCAATCTTCGTAATAAATTCATCTGCATCTTCAAGTGATGGTTTTGCGTTTTCCTTTGATTGCTGGCGTGGCATCATATTGGGCGCTTTCCCTTCTATCCTTTGATTCTATGAGCTTGGTTATCAGATCCTCGCTTATCTCATATGCCTTTGAAAGTTTGTTTATATGTTTGGATTCTAAATTTCCTTTACGGACATAATCATGTTCAAGGACAGCAATTGTTGCTGCGTGGCTTTTTGATTTTAAACCCAATTTTGCCAGAGCGGCCAAAGCTGCTGTGTACATTGAATAATAGGAAGATATTATTACCCACTCATAGG
>JACQNV010000058.1 GCA_016202865.1 Candidatus Aenigmatarchaeota archaeon | reverse complement strand
CTACTAAAATAACCCCTTAATTTTTTGATAAGAAAGCTCTGAAAAATTTTCCACAATTAAATCCGCACCTTTCAACTTCTCTCTTGTTGTAAATGGCGCCAAATAACCAACAGCTTTCATTCCTCCGCTTTTTGCCGCTTCAATACCAGAATTTGCATCCTCTATTACAACACAGTTTTTTGGGTCAACTTTTAGTTTTTTAGCGACAGATAAGAATATGTCTGGGTGTGGTTTGTCCAGAACTACATGGTCTGCGGCGCTAATTGTTGAAAAGTACTTTTCTATTTTGGCCATTCTCAGCATTTTTTCTGCCCTATTAATTGTTGATGATGTGCCAACACCCATTTTAATACTTCTTTGCTTGAGTTCTTCCAAAAGCTCTATAAGACCGCCGTTGGGTTCCAAATCCCTGTTCATGAGATCGAACTGAATAGTGTTGGCTTTCTTAATAAATTCATCCAAATCCAGGTCAACATCATATTTTTCTTTCCAAATTTTGATGTGATCTCTTATAGTAAGGCCCAAATACGGACTTATTTCATGATCGTTTATATGAACACCGTGTTCATTGAGTATGCGATTAAAGGAAGCCCAAATAAATTTGGTGGAGTCTATTAATGTTCCATCCATATCGAAAATAACTGCAAAGTCTGTCATATCACAAATGTAATTCCACTATATCTTTATCCTTTAGTTTGTGGTCTGCGCCCAAAGACTGGCCTTCAAATTTTGCTGAAGCACCCCAAATTCTGGCATATTTTAACCCACCTTCCCAGTTTCTATGAATCTTTCTAGCAACATCAGCCACAGTAGAACTTTTTGATAAGATTAGAGGTTCTTCCATATCAGGATCTTTGCCAATTCTCTTCAAATAAATTCTGATTAACCCCAACCTATTCCAGATAACCGATTTTAAATTTTCTATGCCGTTGCCTAGATGCGCAGAAACTAAAGCCGATCCTGAAAATGTTTTCTGCAGTTCTACCTGCCTTTCTGGTCCAACAAAGTCAATCTTATTTACTATAACTAAAGAAGGCACATAAACCCTATTGCCTTTCACACCATCAATAAACCTGTCTATATCAACATCTTCTCTAACAATTACATCTGCATTATGAGTACCAAACTCCCTCAAAATCTCCTGCACAAGTCGACTGTTTATTTTCTTCGCCTTGGTTGGAACGCTAACCGATAAGCCGCCTATTGACTTTTTATTTATTTTAATGTCTGGCGGCTTGAGATCTAACCTAAAATTCGCATTATATAATTCGTTCTTAATTATTTCAACTTCCTTCTCTGCTTTCTGGGCAGTTGCAACAAGCAATACCAAGTCTGCATTCCTTGCAACAGCCAAAACCTCCTTACCTCTACCAGCACCTGAGCTGGCCCCCTCAATTAGACCCGGTAAATCTAGGACCTGTATATGTGCCCCGTTGTATTCCAGTGTTCCTGGAACAACATCAATTGTAGTAAAATCATAAGCCCCAACTTTTGATGTTGCTTTGGTTAAGGCGTTTAGTAGTGTGCTTTTACCAACAGAGGGGAAACCAACCATCAATATGGTAGCATCACCTGTTTTTTTGAGACCATAACCATACCCATGCGCTCCACCACTTTTAGACTTTTCCTGTTTCTCCTTCAGTGAAGCCAATTTAGCTTTAAGCTTACCAATATGGAATTGTGTGTGTTTATTGTATTTTGTATTAGCGATCTCTTCCTCTATCTCTTTTATTTCCAAATCGACGCCCTCTAAAGGCTGGTTTTTCTTATCTGTTTCTGCCATATTAGAAATGTATCAAACCCAAAAGATACAATATTAAGACTATTATTGGTTGATGTAGTAAATATGCAACTAGGGAATGCTTTCCGAGAAAATTAAATGATTTTATCGGGCTACTAGGCGTTAACCCCCCTATTTTAAACAACCTACTGCCATTTTTGTAAAATATACCCCCAAAAAATATCCCCAACAAGATCACACCAAACCATGGGAAAAGCGGAAAGTAATCGAATGTGTAAAATCCAGCGGGTTGTAAACCCAACCACAGAAGCCATGGAAAATCAAAGATAAAGTTTTGGATGTAAAAACCAAATAAAAAGAAAACCAAGGCAAATAAAAGGTTTAGTTTATTGAATCTCAAAAACACAGAAGATAAAATTACAGATACTCCAATAAAATGGAGAACGCCAAATATTATAAATCCACCACCAAAAGCTAGGAAAGTTACTGCAGTAATAATCAATCCAAACCCAAATACCTTTAACCCCCTTCTCAAGTTTTTTAGCCAAATTCTATCAGGTCTTTTTGAGTAACTTATAGACAGGCAAATCCCAATCAAAAACAAAAAAATAAACGCTGTGGCTCTAGCAAAAATCAACCAGAAACCAGAGTTTACATTGATAGAATAGCCGCCAAAATAATATAAATCAAAAATCAGGTGAAAAACAGCCATCATCACTATAGCTATGCCGCGCAGAAAATCTAATTCCCAAAAGCGGGTTATATAAACCATGCTAATAATTGGTTTTTATTATAAATAGACAAAACAAAATGAAAAAAACGGAATAAAGAGTTATTGACTACTCATCGTCACTTTCTTCTCCATCTCCGTCCGTGTCCTCTTCTTCTTCATCGTCCCAAATTTTCGGAAACATAGGCACCTCCAAAGTTGTTTATTAATAGTGCATAAGCCTTAAATACTTTTCGTTTTTTTCAGCTTTGAATTTAATATATAAGCAAATTAATACATACAGTATGAAAAAAACAATAAAAGACGCAAAAGAGAGCATATTCAAAGATTCAGAAAACATCAAAGGAGTGGAAATAGGCGGCTATAATTTTTCCAATGGTGTAGATGCTAAAAAAATTATCGAGAGTTATAGAGCCACCGGTTTTCAAGCATCCAATCTTCACAAAGCAATTGAAATCATTAGAAAAATGAGAAGAGAGAAAGTTAAGATTTTCTTTGGCTACACATCCAACATGGTCAGCTCTGGTTTGAGGGATGTGATTCGATATCTTGTTCAAAACAAATTAGTAGATGTTCTGGTTACAACAGCAGGCGGTGTAGAAGAAGATATAATCAAAACAATGAAGCCATTTATCCTTGGAGATTTCAGGGCAGATGGAGCAAAACTAAGAGAAAAAGGAATTAACCGAACAGGAAATATATTCGTACCAAATGACAGGTATATTGCCTTTGAGAACTTTTTTCAGCCAATTTTGAAAGAACTCTTAGACAAACAGAGAAAGACAGGAAAAATAATTACACCTTCAGAAATAATAGACTTGTTTGGCCAGAGAATCGACAACAAACAATCGATCTACTACTGGGCTCACAAAAACAAAATCCCGGTTTTTTGCCCAGCCTTAATGGACGGCGCAATTGGTGACAATGTTTACTTCTTCAATTTTGACAAGAAGCAAGAGCTGAAAGTTGATATGGCTCAAGATCACCACAAGTTAATAGAGCTTGTTATGGAACCGAATGAAACAGGAATGATAGTTCTTGGTTCCAGTGTTGTCAAGCACACAATCTGCAATGCAAACATGTTTAGGGAAGGCGCGAAATACGCAGTATATGTAAACACATCATCTGAGTATGACGGTTCTGATTCAGGAGCAGAACCAGAAGAAGCCAAGTCTTGGGGAAAAATAGCCGGTGGGGCCGACACAGTGAAGGTCGTGGGCGACGCAACAATTTTATTCCCGTTGATTGTCGCAGGAGCTTTTGTTGATTGATATGACCCCACAAGAAGAAGCATTGGAATTGCACAGAAAGTTGAAAGGGAAATTGTCTATAAAATCAAAAGTGCCTATAGACAAGGAAAGCCTAAGGCTCGCATATACGCCTGGTGTCGCAGAGCCATGCAAAGAAATAGCAAAAGACAAAAGTAAAGTTTACGAGTACACTGGAAAAGGAAATAGTGTTGCAGTTGTTTCTGATGGGTCAGCTGTTTTGGGTTTAGGGAATATAGGCGCTCTTGCTGGTTTGCCTGTAATGGAAGGAAAGGCTTTATTATTTAATGAACTAGCTGGTATAGACTCCATACCAATAATTTTGGACACACAAGAAACACATAAAATAATAGAAACAGTAAAAAACATCGCACCAAGTTTTGGCGGAATAAACTTGGAAGATATACAAGCTCCAAGATGTTTTGAAGTAGAAGAGGCTTTACAAGAAATAGGGATACCCGTATTTCACGATGACCAACATGGGACAGCTATTGTTGTGGCAGCAGCCTTGATAAATGCGTGCAGGGCTTCTGAAAAAGAGATTACAGATTTGAAGGTTGTTGTTTCTGGTGCTGGCGCGGCTGGAACAGCTGTCACAAAGATGCTGATGTGTTTTAACATCGCAGAGAAGCTTTGTAGTCCGGTTAAGGATGTGATCACAGTTGACAGCAAAGGGATAATTTACAGAGGGAGAGACAGTTTAGATTTTTACAAAGGCTGGCTAGCCAGCTCCACAAACAAGGAAAATAGAAAGGGTTCACTGGCAGACGCCTTGGTTGGGGCAGATGTTTTTATTGGAGTGTCAAAAGCAGGATTGCTAACAGAGGCGATGGTAAAATCGATGAACAAAGACCCTATAGTATTTGCGATGGCCAACCCAGTCCCAGAGATTGATCCTGTTATTGCAAAGAAAGCGGGCGCGCTAATTGTGGGAACAGGCCGATCAGATTATCCAAATCAAATAAACAATGTTCTTGCCTTCCCAGGAGTTTTTAGAGGCGCTCTGGATGCAAAAGCAACAAAGATAACTCCAGAGATGAAAGCAGCAGCATTCCATGCTCTGGCTGATTATGTAAAGAATCCAGGAATTGAAAATATCTTGCCATCACCTTTAGATAAAGGAGCGACAAAAGTAGTTGCCGAAGCAGTGAAAAAAGCCGCAATAGAAGGCGGTTTTGTGAGGAAGGATTGATTATACAAACTTAATGAGAGGCCTGATAAGACATAAAACAATATAATAATATGACAAAAGAAATTGAAAAGTGGTGGAATGAGGCATCAAAGAGTTATCAAGAAAGTTCTCAAATAGAAACCAAGTCTGCTCACTATGGACCATATGCACCAAATGAAAATAAATATAGGATGTTGGGGAATGTTAAAGGAAAAAGAATTTTAGAAATAGGTTGTGGCGGCGGGCAGTGTTCAATTGCTTTTGCCAAACAAGGGGCGAAGTGTACTGGTTTGGATCTGTCAAGCGACCAACTTAAACACGCGGAAGATCTGGCAAAAAAGAATAAGGTTTCAGTAAAATTTCAAAAGCACGATATTCAGTCACTTGGAGGTTTTAGGTCAAACTATTACGATATTGTGTTTTCAGCCTTTGCGTTACAATATATCCCAGATTTGACAAGATGTTTCAAAGAAATATTCAGGGTTCTTAGGAAAGGAGGATTATTTGCATTTAGCTTTGAACACCCTTTCTACTCTAGCATATCTACCGTGACATTTAGAGTTGACAAAAACTATAATAAATCAGAAAAAATTAAGGAAATAGAAACCTGGCCAGACGGTTCTAAACACACTTTCGTGGCTTATAGAAGAAAAGTTAGTGAAATATTTGGAAGTCTTCTAAAGGCTGGATTTTCAATAGAAAATATTATAGAACCCTTTGATAGAAAATCAGAAAACGCTTGGAGGAAGGGGTACTGGAAGAAAATCTATCCAAAAAAACTAATTGAAATGATAGGCCCGACAATAATTTTCAAGGCAAGAAAATAGTTCTATATGATACCATCGAAACTAGCCCTTTAACAAAACCCTATCTTCAAATTTCCAATAAACAATTTCTGCGCCAGGTAAGATTTTTGTTTTTAGGTCGTCTGGTATTGTAATATCAAAAGTTGAGTAATCTGTCAAATCCATTATCTGGGCAACATTTCCTGAAACAGAAATAATCTGGCCGCCCTTTTTTTCTATTATTGGGGCTCCAACATCTGTGTCTGCCGGTTTTAGTATTGATCTCTTCTTATCATCAAAAAGCCCAACAGCTTCAACTCTAGCTTTAGCAGATCCATGCTTTCCTGGCTTTGAAAGCTCGACTTTAGTAGCCTTGCATGGCTCGCCATCAACCATTACATAACTTCCAACCTTGATTTCCTTCAAACTGACTATTTTTTCTGCCATATCAGCCCTTGAAAGTTGGAAGTTGACTGTTGTCAACTTCGACCTTCCCTTTCCCGAAGAAAGTGTTGAGATCCCAAAAGAAGGGTTTACACACTCACCAACGAGAACAAATATTAGATTATATAGGAATATTGAATATTTAAACCAGCTCACCATCAAATTGTATCTCTATAACTTTACACGGCATAAGGTAGCCGGTAATACTGCAAAAGTCGAATTTAACCGAAAGCTTTATATACTCGTTATGTGAATATAATTGTGTAAAGTTTAGTTAGTTACTATTTGGGAGTAAAATAATATGGGACAAAAGCTTGACAGGTATTTGGATACAAAACATGGTGCCGGTTGGAGAGACGATCCTCAAGTACGCAAGACCATTGGTGATGTTAGTGTTGCTTATGAGACGCGCGGTGCTAGAAATCTTGGAGTAGATCTGGACGATTTTGCAATAGGTTATATTGAAGGTTTAAGTGATGTAGCACATCACATGGGCGAATCCTTTACATCTACTTTGGAAGCAGTTGATAGAGCAGAAAACGGGCGACCTAGAGGATTTAAAAGAGCACCAGGTTATGTAGCAGGTCAAGATCAACCTAGAGTCCTTAAGAGGCGAGAAGGTGGAAGTTCTTAATTATGGAAAAGGCAAAACAGGCACAGTCATGCCCTGAATGTGGTAGCACAAAAATAGAAATGGACTCTTCAAGAGGGGAGAGCACATGCGCTAAGTGCGGTCTTGTTCTTAAAGAAAGCATGATTGACCTTACACAAGAGTGGAGGGCATTTGACGAGAACCAAAGATCTAAGAGGGTTAGAACAGGCGCACCATTAACAGCAGTCAAACATGATCATGGTATTACAACAGAGATAGGCAAAGGAAAAGGCGAATTGTTTAAAGTTGGCGCCAAGAAAAGGGCCCAATATTATAGATTAGCCAAATGGCACAAAAGATTAATAAAATCTAGAGACAGAAACCTTTCCTTTGCATTCTCAGAATTACAGAGACTTGTGTCTCAATTAAACCTTTCACCAGCTATTCATGAAAAAGTGGCCAAATTATATGAAAAGGCCGCAAATGATAGCTTGGTAAGAGGAAGATCAACAGAGTCCATAATTGCAGCTCTGCTTTATACTACATGTAGAGAACAAGGCGCTCCAAGGACACTGGATGAAATATCCAAAGCTTCTGGAATAAGCAAAAGGGACATCGGAAAAACATACAGGTACATTTCTAGAAAGCTTATCATGAGGATATTGCCAGCAAGGGCCCAAGATTATGTTCCAAGATTTGGTTCGCTGTTAACTCTATCTGAGAAAGTGCAAGTCAAAGCTGTCAAAATATTGGATGAGGCAGCAGAATCTGACGTTACTTCTGGAAAAGGCCCAATAGGGGTCGCTTCAGCAGCCCTTTACATCGCCGCAGTTTTGGAAGGCGAGAAAAAGACACAAAGAGAGGTTGCAGATGCCATCGGCGTGACTGAGGTCACAATAAGGAACAGGTACAAAGAGATTGTCGAGAAACTAGGCATCAAAGACGAAGTTGAAGAAAAGGTCAAGGAAGAAGAATTACAGTTGGCTGCTTAGAGGATTTCTATGGCAGATTTCATCGCTGTTTATGGTTTCAGGGAACTAGCTTTCTTGACAGATAATAGATCTGATCCACCAATAGGATATAGAAGGGTTGGTCAGGATCCATCATGTAATGGTAATTTTGTCTCTGACCAAAAAATCCCACTTAAAAATGAATGGGATTGGTGGGGAGGATTTAATGCAGAAGACCTCCCAGAAGGTCCAGTAAAAGACCTTCTTTCTGGAGATAAACCTGGAGTTGTTTCTCGAAGATATGGTGTGGAAGTTGCTGTGAGGAGGCACTGACACATAAAACTTAGCTTCAATTTTATTGTTATGAAAACCAGAGCAGATTTCAACAGTGAACTGGATGCTGTCAAGGCAAACTATGGAAGTTTGGATCTAAGTTATGCCTCGGTAGAACATAGAATGAGTCCTGCAGATCTTGGTGTTACAGACAGGCTATTCCGAGATATTAGAAGTGAACTTGATGTCTTGGGTACGCCATTAAGCGGTCATCCAGATGTTCCAGTTTCTAGAGAACTTATACAATGTGAAATGAGAAGACTGGAAGGTGTAAAAGCAAAACTAGTGGAAGCTCGGCAAGCGATGGCAAAATATTTGCATAACAGGCAAGACTACGATGACGCTATGGGTTTAGTGGGCCAATATAGGGAAAGGGTTGAAGGGTTAAGAGGCCGCATGACTGAATGTGACAGTGTTAGAGCAGGCGGTTTTTTGAGATCAGCAAACTTTAGAATAACAGAGGAAAGGGATGATTACACTCCAGTTGTTGAACAAATTATAACCAACCTTGACAGTCTTGATAGACTGTTGTCAAAGTATGAAGTCGTTGAACAACCAAAGGCGGGAGGTCACGGAGCAATATTTATTTAAACCTTAGCCCCTAAGTAGGTGATTGAGATTTATGGCAATACATGTTGTGTACAGGGACGGACAAGTCCGGGAAATAAGGAAGGACAGGGAGTTTGGCAAGCCTGCGGAAACATATTTTATAAAAGGCGATGGCACTTACATTCATGTGAAAACTTCCGGAGAAGGTGAAGTTGTGGCCAAGAAAAGGATTGACAGCCTCAGAGCCGGACTTACAAAAGATTTATTGATGGGAGCGAGTCCGGAATATGTTAGAAGAAATTACGGCCATAGGGAGAATATTACTTTTGAAATTTTGGACAGAGTTGGATCGAATTTCCCAACAGGAACTCCAGTATACCAGAACAGGGAAACTGGTAAAGTCGTGAATGTAGAATCAGATAAAACAGAACAAGAATACAGAAGAGTATTAAGGGCGAGACTGAAGGCGCAAGAAGTTGGTGAAGAAGTTGAAGCTGTTGCTTAGGTTTTTAAAATATCTACAAGATTTTTAATGTCAGCATCTGTCTTTATCCCAGTTGGATACAAATTGGTCCTCGAAGCTTTGAAGCCAGACTTTTTTAATTTCTCAACAACCTTCTCAATTTTTTCAGATTTTAGTTTGTATTTCCCGCAAACCTTGGCCAAATCATAATATAGTGGAACACCCTCTTCCTCAAAAGACCTAAATTTAAAATTCCTGTCTTCAGATTCCTTCCCAACATTTTCTACAAAACCATTATCCTGCATCTGGCCAAGCCATAGCGGCCCTATAAACTCTAACTTACTTTTGCACTCTGGACAAACTTTAGAAATGTCGATTTCCCTAAACAAACACTTTGCGCAGTAGCTTACATATCCAATCTGTTTCAGATTTCTGTCAACACAACCCTTATTTTTCTGCACAAAACCAAAAACCCTGAAGTAATGGTTTGTAAAAGATAGTAACGGTGTAAAAGAGCAATTATATTGAGCAAAGCTCTGCTGTATACTAGTTATCAAAGCCCTCAAACCAAGTTCCTTATAGAAGTCTGTGCGGCAGACCCGTATTCCATATCTTCTGAAACATGTTTTTGGAAAGCTGCCAGCCAAAGCCCCAGTATCTGTGGCTGTCGCCGCAAACAAGCTGTTATGCCTGAGGGCAAAAGCAGAAGATTCCAAATATTTTACAGGAGAACCAAATGGATCTATATCAATAAAATCAAAACCCACCCTATTTTCAAACAATAAAATCCGCGCATCTTTTTTGTAAACTTCGGCTTTTACTTTGTTCAACTTGATATTCTTCTTGATCAGTTTTACAGCATCAGAAGTCACATCATTCAAAACAACCCTGCCAATACCCCTAACCTCTTTCTTAATTCTTATTCCTCGCACACCAGAACCAGCAAGGGGATCGCAAATATCCAACTTCTTTGCAGCCTGTTTTTGAAAAGCGGTCAAAACACAGATAGTTAGGTTTCTCTGCCTCTCCATTTCCGGATTGTAAAAAACAGGCAGATCCTTTGTTATTTTGCCTTGAAAAGCCTGTATCTTAGCCTTGCCCTCTTTTACAACAGCCATAAATAGAATTTGATAAGCGTGTATTAATCTACTAATACTTTCCCAACCTTTTCCAGAATTCTTGGTATATTCATTGGTTTTACCAAGTAGTCTTTTGCCCCGAGTTGGAGGGCTCTAAGAACATCTACCCTTTGGTGCTTTGCTGTAAGCATGACAATGGGAATACCCTTTATTTCATCATCTGCTTTTGCTCTTTTAAGGACCTCAAATCCATCTATTATAGGCATCATTATGTCAAGAAGGACAAGATCTGGTTTGTAAGATTTCATTCTAGCCAGTCCTTCCGGTCCATTATAAGCTGCATCAAAATCATAACCAGCCTCTTCAAATTTAGGCCTTAAAAAATCAGCTATTTCCCTATTATCATCTATGGATAGGATTTTCTTCCTATAAACAACATCTGCCATAATTTGTGTTAGCTGTTAGTTATTTAAGCTCTGTATATCCCTATCAGAATAGAATTAATTATTGACCAACTTCAACCATGTCGCCAATTGCTTGTCCTGGTAAGCCCCTGTTAAATCTTGCCCTTACAACACCGCTGTTACCATGTATATCTGTCACCCTACCAACAATCTCCTTTCCGGCTGGGCTCTTCCAAACAACCTTTTTGCCTACAAATTTGACTGCCTTTTCCTTAGAGTCTGAACCTTCAAATTCCAGCAGAAATTGGTTCATATATTGTGTGTGCCTGTTTCTCCTAAAACTCAATATCTTGGCGTTCATACCACAGATTTAACAGATTAAATTAATAAACCTTATGGAGCCTATAAAGCAGGTTAAAGATGGTGTTTTGCTCGAAGTTAGGGTAAAAACAAACTCAAATCAGACTATGCTTTACAAGAAAGAAGAGAAAATTATCCTTGAACTACAAAGCCCACCAGAAGATAACAAGGCCAATATAGAGGCTTTGAAATATCTAAAAAAGAGGTTTGGTTGTGATGTTAGCCTTATTCAAGGTCAAAAATCAAAGAATAAGATGTTTCTGTTAATTGGGCTTAAAGAGGAGACATTCAAGGCCTTATAATCTTAACTTCATCTGTTGTCAGGTCAAAAACCCTCGAGGCATGCTTTCTTAATTGGCCAAAATCTATTGCAATTTCAACACCGTCTTTAATTGATTGTGGAGCATCCTCTATTTTTGTAACCACATCTTGCTCTGCTATATTCAGGGAAGTAGTAGTAAAGATTATGGCTTCTTGCCTAATCAAATCAATAACAGGGTGTTTTGGTATCCTTAAACCAACCGCGCCGTCCTTAACCAATATATCAGGAAATTTGTTTTTTGCCTTCAAAACAAGCGTGTATGGTCCTGGCAAAAGCCTCTCAATAAATCCTTTATTTGCATCGCTTACATGAAAGTTTTGGTATATCCATTCTTTTGATGGGGCAACAATTGAAATTGGTTTGTTTTCCTCCCTCTGTTTTAGTTGGTAAATCTTCTTAATACTGTCCAAATTTTCTATATTACAACCAAGTCCATAAACAGTGTCTGTTGGGTGGATGAATATAGCTCCTGTTTTAACTGCCTGCAAAAACTCCTGTTTAATCCCATCATCCTGAAGGAGATCTTCCTGCTTTATAATGCGCATAGTATTATTTTAGCCATTGCCTTATAATATAATATGCAGCTAAGAAACAGGTTAAAATTAATAAAGAAAACAATGCAAACTCACCATCTAGATGCACTGTTTATTACACAAAGAGAAGACATTTTCTATTATACCGGTTGGAAAGCCAATGACGGAAATATTCTAATTATTAACCACCAAAAGCCAGCGCTTTTCGTCTCCCCCTTGGAGCAGGACGCGGAAAAAATAAGACATGTTAATCTGATTTACCTCAAAAGAAAGGAGGACATACTAAAGGAGTTAAAGGGCTTGAAATTGGTTGGTTATGATGAATACAATCTAACAGCCAATAAATTTTCCCTATTACACAAGCTTCCAATCAGGCTAAAGAAAGCTAGTGAGCTGATAAAAAAACCCAGAGAGATTAAGGATTCTTGGGAGATAGAACAGATAAGGAAGGCGGTTTCTGTGTCAAAAAAATCATTTGAAAAACAGAAAGTTTACGGGAAAACAGAAGAGGATATTGCAAACAATCTCGAAGCCAGCTTTAGATTACAGGGAGCATTAACAGCCTTTGATACAATAGTAAGCTCTGGATCTGGGATTATCCATCACCAACCGAGAAAAATTATTGTTAAAAAAGGAAAGCCTGTGATTATCGATTTTGGGGCAAGATTTAATTGGTATTGTTGCGATGTGACAAGAACTTTAGTTAGTGAGAATAAGGAATGGAAAAAAACCAAGGAGAATGTTTCGGACATACAAAAGCAAATAATTGATGAAATAACCCCTGGAATAGAAATGTCTGATATAAGGAAACAGTACGAGAAGTTAATGGGAAAGTATGGGTATAAAATACAACACTCTTTCGGCCATGGTATAGGATTGGATGTTCACGAACAGATAACTGGAAAACTGAAAGAAGGCATGGTTATTACAGTTGAGCCTGGTGTATACAAAAATAACGGGGGTTGTAGAATAGAAGATACAATTCTGGTTAGAAAGAAAGGTGTGGAAATACTAACAAAGCAGATAAAATTAGATTAGATTTAATGTTTGATTTCTGGTAGTGTAGCTATATCAGAACCGTCTTCTGGAAGCGGGGCTGTTATGTGTTTGATAAGGACTACATCTCCCACAGCTTCAACCATTGAGAATGGGACAATTAAACCCCTTCTACCAGCTAAAACAGAAGAAACATAAGAACCCTTTGCAGACTTCACAACTAAAGACCTTAGTTTGAATCTCTTAAGGTCACATTCGACATCTTCAACCTTGCCACAGTACATTCCTCTATCTGTAAAAACATCCTTATTATAAGTCTGTGACACGCTGTTAACATTTACTCCCATAACATCCTCTTAAATTTATATTAAGTTATTATATAAAGAAGCTTAAATATCTATCCTTTCAGCCCTTCTTTCCCGAAAGAAGTGTTGAGATCGTGTCTCCCTATATGGAGACGCGAGACATCTCTGCATCT
>JACQNV010000011.1 GCA_016202865.1 Candidatus Aenigmatarchaeota archaeon | reverse complement strand
GTTAAAACGCCTGCTACTGCAAATAAACCTCCCATATATAAAGTTTAGAACCTCCTTGTTTAAATATCAAATTCTGATTTATTCTGATTTTGACTTTGGTTTGTTGGGGAATTTTGCAACCAAATCATATGATCCTGTACCAACAGGAATGACTTGGTTAACCATTATGTTTTCTATGACACCTTTAAAGTAATCAACTTCGCCCCTAACAGCTGCTTTTGTTATGTGTTTTCTGGTTTCTTCGAAAGCTGCCCTTGCCAAAACAGATGATTTCTGTCCTGCTATAACATATCTACCGACAGCTTTTATTTCTCCATCAGCTGTCATTAGGTCAGCCAGAAGCATCAAATATCTTATATCAATACCCAAACCCTGCTCTTCTATTGTGTACATTGCCTGCTTGATTATGCTGTTTCTTGCAGCCTCAACGCCAAAGACTTCTTGGACTTCAAATATGTTGTTGCTTGTTGTTCTTTCTGTGTCCACACCTTCAATTTTCAAAACTTTCTTGAGGTTTGAGCCAAGGGTGTTGATTATCCATTCATCACCATCTCTGTTAATTACTGTTTGAGTGACGCCCTTTATGCCGGCCATGTAGGTTTCAAAAAGCCTATATTTCAGCTTGAATATGTCTTTTATGTCAGGCTTCTTGTATGTGGCTATGAGGTCGCTGCCATCAACTTGAATATTAACATTTCTCAGTTTTATCTTGGCTTCCATTCCCTTGAGATCTATATTCAGCCTTTTTGTTTCCTGAAGATTTAGTTTGCACCTCAATTCCATTTCTGTCAAATTGATTATATCTGAAACAACTATGTCCTTTACCTTCACTTCTTTTATTTCTTCGGCTATTCTTCTTGCCTTCTCCTCTGTTTGGTGCGCTTTGTCCAAGAATACTGTCATTGTTGGTGTTTTTGGCTCCTTTCTCGCATCAAAGATTTCCAATAACCTTGGAAGACCGAGTGTAACTTGTATACCAGCTGTACCAGCGAAGTGGTAGGTACGCATAGTCATCTGCGTTGCTGGTTCTGATAGTGATTGAGCAGCCACTACACCTACAGGCTCCTCAGAATCGTAGAGTGAATTCTTGTAGACCTTTCTTACCCTTTCCCATAATTGATCCTGTTGGCTTTTGCTTAGGCTATTCTTTTTTATGTAATCTTCTGTATCCTGAACTATTTTTAGTGGTAATTCCATAATCATTCACTTACACATCTAGCTTGCCCCAAGATGATTTTGTTGGGTCAATTCCATCCTCTCCAGCCAAGAACTGTATGATCGAACCAGTTGAATTCCTTACACTATTGTCTTTTTCTATTTTCAAATCCTGAAGTGCATTTACCAACCTTCTTTGCATGTAACCTGATTTTCTTGTTCTCAAAGATTTATCCATCAGACCTTCTCTACCGTTCATGATATTCCAGAAAACTTCGAAAGGCGTCAGGCCTTGCTTGAATCCTCTGGCCACATAACCATGAGATTCTGCAGACAAGTCTAGTTTTTTAAAGTGTGGTAGTGTCCTGTCCCTGTAACCTCTCTTTATTCTCTGACCAAGTATGGATTCCTGACCGACACATGCAGACATCTGTGTTGTGTTGATTAAAGAGCCTTTGGATCCTGATCTGGCCATATTTAGTATATCTGTAATTTTTATATTTTTTGCAACTATTTCACTTATGTTGTTAAGACCGACTGCCAGGACATTTAATATCTGAGCCTCGACAGATTGATTCATTGTCATTCCAGGAAGGGCCTTTAATTTGTTATTATTGAAATCGTTGATAAGTTTATTGGATTCTTTTTCTGCGCTTGATATCTCCTCTTGAACATGTTCGAGAACTTTTCCAGATAAATCAATATCAGCTATACCAATTGAGAACCCCCTTTTCATCAAGTAGGCGACAGACAATCTGGCACACCTGTCGATAAAGTCTTTCACTGCTCCATGTCCTTCAAGCTCTCTTATTTTGTTCAGTATTCTACCCTTGAATGCACCGACAGCCCTGGAATCAAGAACACCGGATTTTATTTCTCCGTTTTTTATGATAACATAGCCTTCTTCCTTGTCTATATCATAGGTATTGCCCTTGAATTCCATGTTTAAGTTTTTAGGCAACAGGAAACTGACAATTTCTTTTCCAGTAAAGTCCTTTTTGTCTGGGAGCTCCACATCTATGCCTGCGCTTGAAAGCAATTGGGAAGCTTCCTCTTTTGTGAATTTTGTCTCTTTTTTTGTTAACAAATATATTCCTGATATTTGGTCAAGATCCAAACCGATAACAGGACCTCCAAATTTTGGGGAGAATATGTGGTTTTGGACATACATCAAGTTTTGCGCTTCAATCCTTGCTTCTTCTGTTTGAGGTATGTGAAAATTCATTTCATCACCATCAAAATCTGCATTGTATGGTGGACAAACTTGAGGCGATATTCTAAATGTTCTGAAAGGCATGATCCTTACTTTATGTGCCATAATTGACATTCTGTGCAAAGATGGCTGCCTATTGAATAGGGAAATATCGCCGTCTCTAATCTGTCTTTCAATAACCCAGCCAGCAACAAGGTTTTCAATTAAATCCTTTCTGTTATCCTCTGTAATCTTTATTCTTCTTCCGTCTGGTCTGATGACATAGTTAACCCTGCCATCTTTTATGGTTTCTTTCATTTGCTTTAGATTGAACTCTGTCACATATTCAGCAACTGTAAGCTCTTTGGCTATGACTTCTGGAACACCAACTTCATTGATTGATATTCTTGGATCAGGAGAGACTACTGTTCTTGCTGAGAAGTTGACCCTTTTACCAAGAAGATTTCCTCTTATTCTACCTTCCTTTGCCTTCAATCTTTGCACAATGCCTTTCAAAGGCCTTCCTGATCTGTGTCTTGCGTGCGGGACTCCGGCCAATTCATTATCAAAATATGTAGATATGTGATACTGCAAAAGTTCCCATAAATCATTTAGAATAAAATCAGGGGCGCCTATATCTATGTTTTCTTTCAGGGATTGGTTGATCCTGACAATATCAGCGAGCTTGTGAGTCAAATCATCTTCAGATCTTTCGCCTGTTTCCAGTGTGATTGATGGTCTCATTGTTACGGGGGGCACAGGGAAAAGTGTGAGTATTAGCCACTCTGGCCTGCCGCCAATGAAATGCACTCTCTTCAGGTCATCATCTGATATTTTTTCAAATCGCTCCCTAATTTCCTGAGATGTCATCTCCTTTTTGTCCTCATAAACAGTATATGTTTTTTCAAACTCTACTTTTCCTTGTTCAGCACCGCAATGAGAACATTTTTTAGGTGGTGTTTTTGAAAGCTCCTTTATGCTTGTATCTTTTCCAGCCAATATTTTGCTGCATTTTCTACAGGTAACTTTTAGAAGAGTGTGTATTACTTTCATGTATAAGACATGTGTGATTGGTCTTGCTAACTCTAAATATCCAAAGTGACCCATGCAATCGTCCAGACCGCCACCGCATGTTCTACAGGAAAGACCAGGATCGACAACACCCAGCCTTGGATCCATTACGCCACCTTCTATTGGATAGCCATCTGCATCGTATAGATCAGAAGAGACAACCCTAACAGTAGCCATGGACTTTATCATTTCAGGCGATAAGACGCCAAATCCCAGAGACTTTATTAATGATACCATATTATTTCACAATTTACTTTTGTAAGTTATTCAATCCTCCATTGCCACCAGCTTTGGATAGACTCCCATTGATTTCAGTTCATCAAGTGTGAGTTTGAATGCATATGATGTCTTAACCCAGATAACATCGGATGAATTGCAGGTTATACACAGCGTCTTGTTTTTCACTCTGTCGAAAACCGCTAGCAGGCCGCACTGTTTGCATATTGGTATATTAACTTCATCGGAATCGAACCTTTCTTTTATGACCATGGAAGCGCCGTGAGCAACCAAGCACTGCTGTTCCATCTCCCCTAATCTCAAACCGCCTCTCTTTGCTCTACCTTCAGTCGGCTGCTTGGTTAATATTGTGACTGGTCCTCTGGATCGCGCATGTATTTTGTTTGCAACCATGTGATCCAGTTTCAAGTAATAGGACATTCCTGTAAATATCATGACCTCATAAGCCTTGCCTGTTCTTCCGTCATAGAGTGTTTGTTTTCCATCATCTCTGAATCCCAAACTTAACAAAGTTTTTCTGACATCAGCTTCTTTTGTGTGGCTGAAAGCAGTTGCATTTATTTTATTTCCTGAAAGTGGGGCAGTCTTACCGGATATGATTTCCAGCAACTGGCCAACTGTCATTCTGGATGGTATACCATGCGGATTGAATATTATGTCTGGTGTGACACCGTCAATACCAAAAGGCATGTCCTGTTGCGGAACCAATAGACCGCAGACACCTTTCTGACCATGCCTTGTTGCAAATTTGTCGCCTATTTCAGGTATCCTGTCATCTCTTACTCTGACTTTAATCAGCTGGTTTCCGTCTGTAGTCTCGCTTATCCATATCCTGTCTGCGATACCGCTTTCACCATATCTAACTGTCATTGATGTTTCTCTTCTGTTTTCTATTTTGGCCACAAACTCTTCATCAGAAAGGAAACGCAATGGGGAAACTTTTCCAATCAAAACAGAATCTGATGTTACAGGCGTTTCAGGATTGATGATCCCGTCTTCACCAAGGTTTTTGTAAGCTGCCTCGCCTTTGAATCCTTTTACACTTGCATCTGGAACTTTTACTTCGTCTTCCTGACCTCCCCAATATCTCTTTTTTACTGTCTCATATGTTCTGAAATAGAAAGATCTGAAAAGGCCTCGCTGGACAGAAGATTTGTTTATCACCACGGCATCGTTCATATTGTAGCCTTCCCAGCACATTATCGCAACGACGACATTTTGACCATCATAATTTCTCATCACACTATATGTGTCTGTGTTAATTACAGGTGTTTGAAGGTATGTCAAAGTGTTGAATTTTGTATCTGTTCTTATCAGGAAGTTTGTTGCCGGAAGACCGACAGACTGACCGACCATTTTTGCACCATAATTAATTCTATCCCCCCTGTTGTACTCTGGATATGGTATAAGGGATGCTGAAATTCCGAACATTGATACAGGGTTAATCTCTAAATGACTATGATCGCTCTTGACATTTTCTGGATACAAAGCGATGTATGAATTTTCTTCCTCTTCTGCATCCAAATATTCTACAATACCGCTTCTAATCAAGTGATTCCAATCCAGCTCTCCTGAATTTAATTTGTCAGCTATATCTTGAGTGAGTTTTGGTTTTCCGTTTTCTACGACTATCAAAGGCCTTCTTGCCCTTCCTGCATCTGTGTTTATCCTAATCTCATCCATCTCTTCATAATAAACGATATTCAACTGCGAAGGCAAGGCCCCAGATCTCCTCCTGCTTCGTATGTCATCTACAAACTTCTGAGGATCCTCTATTTCTCCTACAAATCTTCCGTTGAAATACAAATCTGCTTTCTTTTTTGGCATTTAGAATCTTATCTCCTATTTTATTCTACATTAGTTACTGTTCCTATCCTTATTGCTTTTAGTATTTTTTCATTTTCTTTTTGTTCTAAACCTGTTGTTATTTCTGATAATAATGCTAAATGTTTTCTCAAACCAATTGAGCTACCTTCTGGGGTTTCTGCGGGGCACAACCTACCAAATTCTGTCGGATGGATTTCTCTTGCTGCAAAGTGTTCCTGTGTCGATGTTAAAGGTGAGACCACTGACCTTAAGTGTGAAACCATTTTTATGTAGCAGCTTCTGTCTAGTCTCTGGGAGACGCCTGTCCTGCCTCCAACCCAGTTGCCTGTTGCCAAGCTGGAAAGTATCTGCTTTGTCACTGCATTTGCCTCTATTATTGCCTGCATGTTAGGCGATTTTCCTCTCTTAATCAACTTTTGATAATTGTAAGTCATCTTTGCTATCAAACCCCACCTACCAAGAAGTATGGATCTGAAAAGCTGGCCTAAAAGTTCTCCTGACATCAAAAGCCTTTTGTTGCTGTAGTGGTCTATGTCGTCCTGAGGAAACTGATTCAGAGATGTCTTTATTGCTTTTCTTACTATCTTTGCCAGGAATTTACCCTTTGTCAGTCTGTTTGGGAACTCTTGGCCAAGGTGAGGAAGAAGGTATCTGTCAAGGAGTTGTGCAACCCTTTCTTTTCTATAATCCTCTGAGACTTTTATTTTTTTACCTATTGTATCGATTGCCTCATCGATTGTTGTTTCCTCAATGCCGTAGAGATTTATGTAAAGCTCATTTAACACATTCGTCTCGTCAGAAACTTGTTCACAGATTTCTTTGTCTGTTTCCAAACCCAAAGCCCTCAGAAGGGTTACGATGGAAAGTTTCTTTATGTTAGCGAAAGAAATTGTGATCTCGCCGTTTGGCTTTCTTTCTATCACATGCCTTTGTTTGAATCCTGATTTTTCTGAGCTGATCCTTATTTTGACATCTTCCCCATCTTTTTGTATGATTGGTCGGTTGGAGCTTATCTCCTCTATTAAAACAAGAACTCTTTCTGTCCCATTGACAATAAAGTAGCCGCCTGTATCATAAGGGTCCTCATTGAGCTTTACAAGATCGTTATAAGCCAACCCATTTGTTGTGCATAGTTTTGAATGAACCATTACAGGGATTTCGCCTATGTTGACTTTTTCAGGCCTTTCCTCTCCTGCATCTGTTATCTGTATCACATCTACCCAGACTGGGGCCAAATAAGTAAGGTTCCTTATCCTGGCTTCGTTGGGCGCAATTACTCTCAAAGAACCGTCAGCTTCCTTTACAACAGGCTTGCCAATTTCAACCTTGCCAAATTTTAATTTTATCTCGCCTGTTTCAGATGTGAGCTTTATTATTCCTATTTCTTCCATCACTTTCTGGATGCCAAAATCAATGAAATTGTTGTAGGAGTCTATCTGATACTTTACCCAACCCCTTTCTTTTGCAAATGTCTTAAGTAATGGCACAAACTCCATAACGCACTTCCTCTTATTCTATTAAATATATTCAATTCAAACTTCTGTAACAATCCTATAGTAAGCAGTAGCTCCTGCTGTAGGAGACTTTCTGCTGATTTTTATTACATCACCATTCTTAGGTTTAAGGTGGTTTATAGCTGGATCTGTAGAAAAAATCTTTGGCAGTTGATCGTCCCTTACATTAAATGTTTTTAACAATTCTGTCTTTTGTTCATCCGACAAGACTTCGTGTTTAGGCATTAGAATATGAGATAAAACTTCTTTCGTTTCGATAGCTACCACCCAACCGTTTAATTATTAGAAGATTGACGACTTCCCCCACTAGGGCAAGTTAAGATACTATATAGATTAACAATATATATATT
>JACQNV010000055.1 GCA_016202865.1 Candidatus Aenigmatarchaeota archaeon | reverse complement strand
GGATAGTGTTGAGCGGGTTTTTGGAGGGATTCAAGTGATTGTGAAAGTTAGGCCAGATAAGCAGAAGCCAGAGGCCCTAAAGAAGATGGCAGAGGTGACCTTAGAAAGGCTGGATAAAACCGACACTGAAAAATATCCAAGCAATACTCTCTTAGACTATTATGATGTAATCCACAAATTGATGGAGGCTATAACTTTAGGGGATGGGATTAAGATAAAAGGCGAGGGCGCACACCAAGAACTTATCGATTTTCTCTACAAAGAAAATGTTTTTGACGAACAAATAAGGGTATTCCTCCAGCAGATGCGCGATTATAGAAACCAAATATCATATGAGGGATTCATGGTACACAAGAACTATGTCACGCTGAATAAAGAAAGGATAGTGTCTATCATCAAGAATCTATTTGAAAAGTTAGTTGTTTAGAGGCTTACATTTTCTCCCTGCAGCTAGAACACCAGCCGCCTGCGAAGTGTTTTGGACAAATTAGCTTACCACAAAGTACACACTGTTTGTTTCCCAAATCCTTGCAAATAAAACAGAAACCCGCTGTGGTTACCATACTATATTATTAGTTGGTTGTATATAAATCTCAGTTTGTTGTCTCCAACTCGCTCAGAATCTTCTCAGCTTCTTTTTTTGGATCCACATCATCCACAAAATTCGCAACCATTTCCAGCTCGCCTGAAAAGTTTGATTTCTTAACCTTCCCCTTTATAACATATTCCTGGCCCAATTTTATTTTTCCATAAATTTCTTCAGGGTTTTCAGAATCTGTTTTTCCAACAATCTTCTGAGCCAGCTCGCGGAAGAACACAGTTCTGATTGTCCCGGTTCCATCATCAACAACGGCAGAAATAATCAGCTGTTTTTTCGGCTCAACCTCGCCATCCTTGCCGCAGATTTTACCATCAAGCTTTCCATCGCATTTCGGGCAAACAAAAAAGAACGGGGTCCTCTTGAAAACCTGCACAATGCAACCCCTAATCTCAAAATATCCATCTCTAATATCTGCAATATCAACCCTGGTGTGCAAATCCAGTCCGGTCTTGGCCGATTTTTTAAATCCCTCTGATCTCCCAACCTTTTCAATGCTGCCACCTTTTCCTAATCCAAGCTCAACTTCCCCAAAATTATTTTTCTTAACAGTCGCCCTGTTCACCTTTATAACATCACCTTCTGTCAATTGACTGTCTGCAACCAAATCAGTATCCTGCCCCCACAAAACCAGCCTTGTTTTTCCAGTCTCATCTTCAACCAACAAATTCAAAACAGAACCCCTTTTCCCATTTTTTTCATAATCCCTTTTCTCAAAAACCTTCAAAATTTCCAGTTTAATATCCACAGCATTCAATCCAGCAACCAAATTCTTAATTTTTAATTCCCTCTTTCCCTCCTTTATCAAATTTACACCGAGTTCCCTGCCAACAATATATGCTGCGCCTTCTTTAGAAATCAACCCAGAGAGCTCGTCCTGTTTCTCCTGAACCCTCTTCTCAACCTCCTCAACCTTCACACCACTCGCTTTAGAAATCTTTTGAATTAGCTCATCCATAGAAACCCTATATTAATATAATTAGTATATTAAAATCCAGGGGGCCAAACAGGCCATAAAACACTCACGATAAGCTTAAAAAGCTTATTGCCTTATTTCCTATCAGTCAGTGAAAAAACTGGCTTATATTTAAGGAGGAAAACACATGAGAAATGGATATATTAGCAGAGCTTTGCAAAGTCTAGGCGATGCAGTAGGATATGTAGCAAGACCACTAGTACTAGGAGCAGCAGTAGTAACAGCAGTAGTACCAGGTTGCGCAACACAAAGAGCATCAGTCGGCAAATGGTTTGCAGGCGAAGAAAAAGCAGTAAGACCAGGTTATACAGGCTTGAGAACAGATGCAGAGGTAAAAGAATTGGTTGATGCAATAGAGCAAGAAATGACACTAATAAATGACGGTCTTCCACATCTAGCATTAGATGTACATCAATACCTAAAATCTAAGGAAGCAGAAACTGCAGCTAGCACAGCAAGAGGAGCAGGCAATCTATATCTTGGCGGAACAGCTTTAGATGATGTTAGAAACATGACTCTTGATCAATTGTGGGCACTTAGAGGTCAATTGGCAGATGCTCCCGAACTTTTAGGAAGAATGGACAGACAAGCAGAAGCAAGAGAGTATGTAGCTAATGCATTACCAGAACTAAGAGTAGAAGCTGCAAGAAAAGCAAGCAAAACAGCATCAACAGGGCCTACACCTTGGCCAGGACCAACACAAGCTGAAGTAGATGCCAAAGATAGAGCAGATTTACCAGCACTCTGGAATGAAGTAAGACCAGCAAGAGGACCTTGATAACTTAATTTGATTTTTTAACTACCTTTTATTTTCAGGTAGAATTAAGCTTTTTTGCAAAGGCTTAAAAAATATAAACGGCCTATTAGAGGCCTTTATACTTATAGGAGAATTTATGAGGTATATACAAAACAGGGAAAATTCTGGGAGAAGTTTAGGTAATTATATCAGTGATTTTTTGGAAAACGGTTACAGATCTGTTAAAGATGGTTTATCAAAAGCAGCTTATTCAGGCGCTATTGCAGTCATTCTATTAGCTCCTGGATGTGCATCCACACGACAAAAGGATTGGAGAGAAATTGAGCAAAGACCTGCAGGGGAAATCACAATTAGGGAACCAGGAACATTTGACAGATATTTTAATTGGGCAGCCAAGCAAGGAGCAAGAGGAGTAGATAGATTAGGAAATACAGAAGTAGAAGAATGGCTTGAAAGACAGCATCCATTAGTTAGATCGTTTATAGGCGGAATAGTTGATGGGTTAATAGCAGAAGGGCTTAATCAACTTTATGATAAAAATTTCAGATCCCATACAGGAAAGGGCCCAAGACCAGTTATCGGTCCAACAAGGAGAGGCGGCGATGTACAAAATCCAGCACAAACACCAGTGGGTCCCACGGGAAGAGGCAACGGAGATGTAGGTGATTAATATGAGAAAAGAACGATTAGGTTTAGATGTCGACACTGTTTACAAAGCTGCAAGAATTGCCGCACTCACAATAGCACTTGGTAGTGTTGGTTGTGTCAAAATGATATCGAGAGACGAATATACAGATCTAAGAGCCACAAAAGCACAATACAAAGCCAACATGGTTGAAATAGCAAGGCAAGAGAGAGAAGATAAACAAGCAAAACAGGACGCTGAAAAAGCTGAATTATCGAGATTGAGTAACCTGCCTGCTTCGGGGCCTAGATATCCAACGAGGGAACAGGAATTCAGACAACCAAGAGCGCAGCCAAGCGGGTCATATCCAACAGAAGATGGATTCCCATGGGGAGAAGCTGCAGCAGCCTTAGGTTTTACAATTCTTGGAATTGGAACAGCGATTTGGGGATTAAGATACATGTCAAGAGATCAGAGACCCACAAGACCAGCGGCAGGCGCTCCAACAGGCGAAGCGCGCCCAGTTGATTAACATTTATATCAGCCAAGAAAGATTATTTTATGAATGGAAAAGTGGGAGTAGTAGTAGCAATATTGGCGATTTTCTCACTTCTAGCATTCCCCCAACAGGCACAAGCCACTCCGGTCTGTTCATCTGAAATTTCTTTTACAACACCATCTTCAAGTTTGGAATTGGGGCAAATTTTTAATGCGGTCTTATCAACAACCTCGCCTCCGCCAGCAAACCCATCACAACCATGGCTGCCATATAACAACGCAACACTAGACTTAACATCCGGCTTAGTAAACAAAACAGGTTCCTTATTTGCAGACCTTTCAATTTTATCTGATTCGTCTGTCACATGGCAAATCAACAGCACATCTTCAGGATCAAAACTGCTTAACCTAACAGTTGTAAACTCAACAGGCGCCGCATGCGAAAAAACACTTTCTGTCAATATAGCAGATGCAACAGATCCAGTAATCCAGTTGACCACAGACAATAAAACCACTGTTCCAGCAAACAAACCATTTACATATCAGGTTAATCTAAACAACACAGGAAATGAAAACGCAACAAGCATAACAATAGATCTCGATGTTTTCGAATCAAACATAACACCTTCAATACCCCTTTCAATCTCGCCAATTCCAAACGGAACCTCATCATCTCAATCCTTCTCAATCACACCGCTGGCATGCAGGGAATACGAGCTCACAACGATCATAAAATACTACGATACAAACGGCATACAGAAAACAAATATCCAAAGCCTGGATCAATATGTAGCTAACAGTTCTGACCTGCTACTAAACGCCTTCTCCTTAAGCGCATCATCTGTGACTGAGGGTGGCTCTGTCACATTCACAGTGCAAGTAAAAAATATCGGAGAAAAAAATTCAACTGGCTTCAATGTAACATTCTACAAAAACTCAGTTGCAAGTTCAAATAAATTAGCAACAGCCACAAGCAATGAAGAGCTGGCATATTTGCAGACAAGAAATGTCACAGCTACATGGTCAGCATCAGGAACAGACACAACATCCATAATAGCAGTTGCAGACTCCTTTGATGGTGACTGCAATCTCGGAAACACACAAAAAAATGCAACAATAACAGTCACTGCGGTCTCGCCAACAAATAATAACAACGGAGGCAATCCTCCATCACCTTCCCCAACGATACTTAACACCGCATGCACATACAAATGGGAATGTGGTGATTGGTCTATATGTTCAAATCAAGGCAAACAGACAAGGACCTGTTTGAACAAAGGAACATGTACAGGTGTTGAAGGTAAGCCGGAAGAAACGCAATCCTGCGCCATTGTTGTACTTCCAGTAGAGGAGACACAAAAACTTGAAAAGCTTGAAGCTGGTTCCACAGGAACATTAACATTCACAAAAGATGTCAGCATACAGGAAATAGTATTCACAGCAAAAGACTCAATATCCAATGTCGATGTAAAAGTAAAGACCTTAGCTACAAAACCAAAACAGGTGGAACAAAATGTCTCCGGTCTTATCTACAAATACTTGGAAATATCACAGAAAAATCTCGAGGGTAAGATAGAAAAGGCAACAGTCAAATTTAAGCTAGAAAAAGAATGGGTAGACATTAACAAAGCAGACAAAAACAAGGTTGTGCTAAACAGGTTTACAGATAAGTGGGATAAGTTAGCAACTAAATTGGTAAGCGAAGACAACACAACACTATTCTATGAGGCAGAAACACCGGGTTTCTCATTCTTTGCAATATCAGCAGAAGAAGCATCAGCTTCTGGAGATGCAGTAAATCCAGATTCAGGATCAACTAGCCCAGCAACAGGCTTCATAATTGGCGGTTCCACAACAGCGGCAATAATAGTTGTAGTTGCAGTAATAATCGCAATAGCAATCCTAGTTATTTCTGGAAAGAGAAATCGATCTATTTCTTCCCGAAAGGTGTTGAGACCCAAAAAGAAAACAATAAATGTCAAAGTAAAGAAGAAGAAAAAATGACAGACCAAATCGAGCAAAGTGCTAGAGAAGAAATAAAACAATTTAAAGCTAAATACGGAGATGATTGGGGCTCGCGATTTTTCAATAACCTGCATGGCGATCTTCCAGGTGGCTATAGGACAAAATCAGATCCGTACATCCTTGACAATTCTTCGATAAACCGCTCCGTGTTTATCTCATTCTAAGAAGAAGAGGCTACAACCATTACCCAGATTTAACATCTTGAGCATAAGATTAAGTTATTAAACCCTCTAATAT
>JACQNV010000054.1 GCA_016202865.1 Candidatus Aenigmatarchaeota archaeon | reverse complement strand
TGATAAAATTGGACGAATGGAACAAGAAAATATTGTATGAACTGGAAAAGGACGCAAGTATAGGCCTGAAAGACTTGTCAAGAAAGATTGGAAGATCGAAGGAATTCATCTCTTATAGAATAAAAATTCTGGAACACGAGGGCATCATAAATGGGTATACTGCCATAGTCGACATGTCAAAGTTGGGCTACTTTACTTTTAGGATTTATCTAAAATTCCAAAATTCAGATGAACAAGACATAAAAGAAGTCATAAATTTTCTTAAGGAAAAAGAAAAAGTCTGGACAATAGCAAAACTGCATGGAAAGTGGGATTATGCGTTTTTTGTTGGTGCAAAGCAAATTTCAGATTTTCATGACATATGGAACAGTTTTCTTGATAATTTTAAAGATAGAATAAAGGAAAGCAAAATAGCAATATACTCAAGAATTCACAATTTCAACAAAAGGTTTTTCGTGTCTTCAGAAGCGGTGGCCATTGAAAGGGTTATTGGAGTGGGTGGTCAGGAAAATGTTGATGACACGGATCTTGCTATAATAAACGAATGGGGCAAAAATGTAAGGCAATCTGCTGTTGAAGTTGGGGAGAAGCTGAAGATATCGCCGAAAACTGTATCAAATAGGTTAAAGGTGCTTAGAAAGAAAAAAATAATAGCTGGGTGCAAGATAGATATTGATCAGAGCAAACTGGGCTATCAGGGCTATAGGGTCGATATAAGCCTAAATAACACGATTAGAAAGAATGAGCTTTTTGCTTACTGTAAAAAACTTCAAAATATATACCAAATAAACGATTCTATAGGCGGTGCTGATTTGGAATTGGAAATAATTGTAAAAGATCTGGACGAGCTACTAAATATCATGAACAGCATGATAGTTCAATTCAAGGGGACAATAAGAGATTATGAATATTTCAGCTTCTTGGTGTTCCCAAAACTGACTATTGTTCCAGATTAGGTTTTGTAGTAAATGGGAAGTTAGCAATAGCTACATCTACCATTGTCGCTGCCTTGAAAAATGTTGATTTCCTTGATGATGGTTTGCCGACAACGCCTATTAACATATAGAGAATCAAGGGCAAGCAAATTAATATACCTTAAGCCAAATATGGATCATGAAAATACCAATTTTGATACTTATTGTTGCAATTCTATTGGTTTCTGGGTGCACACAAAATCAGCAGACAACATCTGCACAGAAAACAAGTTCTGCACAAACTCCTGAAAAATCTCCTTCGCAGACACAGATTATTTCATCTCCCACAACAACTGAAAAAGCATCACCAACCACAAATACAGAAAATGGTTTCAACTATGAAAGCCTGCCAAAATATGCCAGCAGGTATTATAGATATAGTAAAGAAGCTTACCAGTCAGCTTTGAACGAGGGCAAAGTTATTTACCTTTATTTCTATGCAAATTGGTGCCCGATATGTAAAGAGGCTAGACCGAAAATACTGGAAGCGTTCAATAAAATGGATTTTGATGATGTGATTGGTTTTGAGGTACACTACAATGATGGTGAAGAAAAGGATTTTGACAGGGAGATCACAAGGAATTACCAGGTTCCATACCAACACACAACGATTATAGCTAAAAATGGCGGGCAAGTTTTCAAATCACTTGAGGAACTGTCAGCCGATAAATTGATAGAGGAAATAGGGAAGGCGAGGGGTTCTTAATATGGGTCCTAGGTTTGCGATATTTTTGAATTCTGTGGCCTTTGTGTTAGGATTTTCTCTAGTTTTTTCTTTGGTTGGCGTGGCTATACAAACTGTTCTGGCCAATGCGGCTTATGACACTGTAAATTTACTAAGGAATGTTGGTGGTGTAATAATAATTTTGTTTGGTGTATTCTTGATAGCTTCGCTAAAATATAGGATACCGTTTTTGCAGAGGGAGCATAAGCTGAAGGTGAAGAGGCATAGGATAAGCTACATATCCTCTTTTGTTTTTGGTGTCGCCTTTGCAGTTGGCTGGACACCTTGCGTTGGCGCGATTTTGGGTTCAATATACACATTGGCCGCGACTGCGCCTGGTTCCGGATTTTTGTTGCTGCTTGCATACTCTTTAGGCATTGGTATTCCATTCTTGATCGCTGGCGCATTTACTGCAAGAGTTTCTGGCTTTATACAAAGATCTGGGAGGCTTTTGAAATACTTTAATATAGTTGGCGGCGCGCTCTTGATTTTGATTGGTTTGCTTGTTCTATTCAATTATCTAGGAATTGTAGCCAGCCTTTTTGTGAATGTAGAAGGTGCTGTTGCAGTGACGGGACAGCTTAATTTCTTCATCGCCTTCCTAGCAGGAATAGTCACATTTGTCTCGCCTTGCATCTTGCCTTTGCTGCCTGCATTCTTTTCTTACATGGCTGGGACTACTGCTTTGCAAGTGAAGAAAAGGGGTAAATAGTTATTTTTTCCTATCCACAAAACGATATTAATCTACCAATTAATTTAGTATAATGTTCGAAATATTTCTATTGATCTTTGGTATTGGTGTAGCAACAGGATTTTTTGACTCTTTAGTTGGTGCTGGTGGACTAATTTCAATCCCGTCTTTAATATTTCTAGGTATTCCACCACAAACAGCAATAGCAACCGATAGGTTTGGGACAATTGGCCAAACACTTTCTGCATTATATAAGTTTTGGAAAGCAAAGGGAATAGTTTGGAAATATGTGCCCATTTTATCGATTCTTGCTCTCGCAGGCTCCTTAATAGGTTCAATTATTCTGTTGAATGTTGATACCAAAATCCTAGAAAGCGTGATTGTAATACTTGTATTGGTTCTTGTGCCTCTTGTATTATTAAAGAGGAGTTTTGGTGTCAAATCAGTTAAAACAAGCAAATTCAAAAATATAATCGGATTATTTTTATATTTCCTTATTATGATTTTTGCAGGCTTCTTTGGTCAAGGAACAGGTCCCATGACATCTTATGTTGTAATATTTTTCCTTGGGTTTACAATGATAGAAAACCTTGGAACAGGCATTATACCTTGGTTTGTGCTTTCTATATCCTCTGTAATAATATTCGCGTTTAATGGTATAATTGATTACCAAATTGGAATTGTCTTACTTGTTGGTATGGCAATTGGCGGTTATCTTGGCGCGCATATTGCAATAAAAAAAGGCAATGTTTGGGTGAAGCGGTTATTTGTTTTGTTTGTGGTGGTTCTGAGTGTAAAACTACTCCTTTTTAATTGAAAGGAGTAACTAGCTAATCAACAAAACTGAACCCTTCTGCTCTGAGCTCTTCGAAAAATTCTTGGGGATCGCCGATAAAGTGGTATCCGTTGTATGGGATTTTGTCGCCCGCTGTATCTTGGGTTACTATTTGTATTGGAATTCTTGAGCTAGCTGTAACCCTGCTCAGGTGACCTCTTCTAAAAACCTTCTGGTCTTTCCACAAATCTCTGTCATCTTCCCAAGGTTTTAAGTCTAGAGTATAGGGGCCTAAACTTCTTGCAGGATCTTGTACTAGAAGCCTTCCATTTATGTCGCCGCTTCCAATGTTTTCATAGTTTGCTGCAAGCGGTTTTTGGATCCAGTGGACTGCTTCAGGAAGCCGCAAAGCTTGCCCTGGAACAACTATTTTAGGATCCACATACCAAATCAGGCAGCCTCTCTCTTCTGGAAAATAAGATGATCTAAGTAGAAAAACATCTGCAGCTCTGTGCGGTAGGATTTCTGCATCACTGAGATCGCTTTCGGATTGCTTTCTTACAAGTAGGTATACCATTAGAATAAAAGGGCAGAAAGAAATAAAAGCTTAAGTTCAGTTAAACCTTCTCAATTTTGCCGTTTTTTCCTGAAGAGATTTGCATTTCGCCGTTCCACTCTTTTACCCAGCCTTCTGTTATTTTTATTTTATCACCGACAGCAAACTTGTCAACATCATCATTCCAAAGCGTCAGATCTATTTGGCCAGAGCCGTCTTTTATTTTTAATGTACAGACTTTTCCTGATCTGCCATATTTGTTAAACTCTCTGACTTCTCCCGCTTCAACAACTTCAGCGCTTTCAAGGCTTGCTGCCTGATTTGGTTTTAGTTCTTTTATTTTCATATTCAATTTCTTGTGGTTTGGGGTTTAAAAAGGCTTTGTTTGAGTGATTTCCCACAAATTTAACACATCAACTGCTTCCAGCATGTTTATTCCTAAGGCTTCTCTGAGGGATTTTAGTTTTTCCGGGCGGTCCTTTTTCCCCAGTAAAGAGTTTATGTCCATTAATTCCAGTTTTTTAATCAATTCCTTGAGCTTTGTTGAAACAGAAACCGCCTCTACAAAATCTTGATACATCTTTTCTATATCTACTCTATTCACTTGCTTATCTACAAGCCATTTTTTGAAGACAGTTAGATCTATACCAATGTCTCTGAGCGAATTCTGTACATTTACCCTTTTTGAAAGAACTGAAAAAGCTTTTTCTAAAACTTCAAGCAAATCAATTTTCGCTATATCTGGATTTGAGAAGTCCGAAAAGTCAACTGCAGCCAATTTTACATTTATCACATTAAGTAGTTTCGCGAAGGCTATAAACACAGACTTTTCTACACTCAACCCGTCTTCTGAATACACATATCTAAGAGCCTCTTCGCTGTTTTGCACACGGAAATTGCTGGGAAGCCTCCCTTCTCTTCTTTTATAGACTAGAAAATCCGGGAATCCAGGATCTCCGATAAGACTGCATATTTTGCATATAAACAGTAGTTTTTGTATTCTCTGGAAATCCAAAACACCAATAACCTGTTTGTTATACTCCTCTACGCCTGCATTTGGTTTGTATTCACCCAGTTTAACTTTGGAATAATTATCCAGATATTTATGTTTGCGTATAAATTCCAACAACAGGCTGGTTTCGAAATTGTCACCAGGAATAATTGTATAACCCAAAGACTCGTATTTTTTCCTGAGAATTTTTTTTGCCATATATGGGTTAACCTGATCTTTTTTGTAGTCAATTTTAAACCTGTCTATATTTACCTCAAACGACACAGTTAAATTTATTGTCATATAATTTTTCAGGAGACTATCAGTTTTACATAGTCTATTTTTTTAATTTTTTGCATGCTCTCTGTAAGTCTTATAATATCTTGGGCTTGCCCTTCTACTGTGAATAGGTCCATGCATTTACTCTCTAAATTTGTGTGTACATGTGTTTTTATCACGCTATTAAATTCATGTTTATAACTTGTCACTTCTCTTTCTGTCTCTTCTTTGTGAACAACTATAAGAACACCGCTTATTTTGCCTGAAAGCTTCTCCTTTTCCTTTTTATCCAGAATCAGAAATTTGAGGCCTGCCCTTATCAGTTCGCTTCGCCCTGAAAAACCAAGTTCGCTCTGCAACCTGTCTACTTCTTCCAGTAATTTATCATTAATGGATATACTGATTATTTGATTGCTCATAGATAATCTGAAACAGCTGCTGCTGTTTCCTTTCTTTTTAACATTAAATACCAACTCAGCCAACCAATGTTAATAACTTTCTTATAAATATGTTGCTTGGACTTATTAACTCTTTGTAAGGTATTTATTAACCCACTACAATGTTTTGATATGTCAACTCTACTTTGGATCATTGGGGCAACTTTACTCATTAGCCTTATCTCTTTTATAGGTGTTTTTACACTATCGTTTAGAAAGCAGTTTCTTAAAAAAGCGTTGCTTGTTCTTGTCGCTTTTGCTGCTGGGACTCTGATTGGTGTTTCCTTGTTCGACTTGGTTCCTGAAGCAATTGAATTGGGTGGCGCTTCTGGCTCTCTTTATGTAGTTATTGGTATAATTGTGTTTTTTGCTGTCGAGAGGTTTGTGGGTTGGCATCATTCACATCATGAAGAGGATATTGATCCGAAGGGGTATAAGGAGCATCACCACGACCACAAAAAACCCTTTGTGTATACAGTTCTAGCATCTGAAGCTGTTCATAACTTTATAGATGGAACATTGATAGCTGCCAGCTTTTTGGTCGATCCTGTATTAGGAATTGCTTCTACGATAGCTGTTGCTGCCCACGAGATTCCACAAGAAATAGGGGATTTTGCTATTCTGTTACATGGAGGTCTTAAAGCAGGGAAAGCGCTTTTATATAATTTTATTGTTGCTATTACTGCTGTTATTGGGGGGGTTCTGACATTTTTCTTATCTTCCACAGTGGAAAATTTGACACCACTACTAATTGGGGTTGCTGGTGGTGGTTTCCTTTATCTTGCTCTCGTCGATCTAATCCCGGAAATACATAAAGAGAAAAACTGGAAAAAGAGTGTTGTGCAGTTTGTTTTCTTGGTTGTTGGAATATTTGTAATGTATGGTTTGGGTGTTCTACTACCACATGGATAGGATTTTTTCAGAACAAAGACAATTATATTCAGCAATAACAACCATAAGGCCCTTTACCGCAGGATACACAACTATAAGATGAGCATCTTTTGCATCCTGAACATTGTGAATCGGTTGTACAATCAACATCTATACAGCTTCCAGCCGAGCACCTCTGTTTATAGCCACAGTCTGAATTTGAATTGCAACCATCTTCTGGAGCTGTAGTTACTGAAGTCGTTGGAGAAGTTGTATTTGTTGGCGAAGCTGTTGGTGTTAGGGATCCTGCTACTCTTGGTGGCCCGACATTTAGATTGAAATTGGATTCTGATGATTGTTTTCCAAAAGAGTCTACCGCATAGACTGTAATCTTTTGGTCACCTTGCTCCAAAGCAGCAAGTTCCAGTTTTGCTGTGCATGTTTTTTGTAAACCACAATCGAAGTATCCTGTCTGGCCCTGTAAAAGCGGCTTTGAAGATGTCCATGTAAACTGCCTGACACTTTGGTCATCTTCTGCAGTAAGCTCAAGAATGAATGTTTCATTGACACCGGGATTGGACGGGCTTAGTTTGGAGGAAGAAATAAATGGAGTGCTGTCAAACCCTGTGCTTGTTGGACTTGGTGATGTTCCACCACCATATTTTCCAATAAGTTCTGTCTGAGCAAGTATACTTCCCTGCATAGCTGATTCAACTTGAGTTTTTGTTGCTCCCTCTTGGAGATCTAAAGTTTTGTCTAGAGTATATAACCTGAAAGAGTAGGAATGTTGGGCTGGAGGACAAGGACCTTCATATTTACTAATGCCTGAACTTGTGGATCCGGGAGTTCCAACCTTCTGATTTTCCCCAATTTCAATTGTAGATGGATCAATGTTAAAGACTACCCAATGGTCCCAGACTTTTCCGGCCACATCAACCGCATCTGGATCATCCACTATTAAGGCGAGGGATTTTGCTGTAGCAGGAACACCTGAAATTTTTAATGGGGGGCTAACATCCCCACCATCACATGTGTATTTGACTGGGATATCTCCATTATGGGAGAATGCGGAGCTTGTTAAGGAAAGACCGGCTGTGGTTGTTTGTGTTGGAGTTGTTAGAGAGGAAGGTGTTGGGCTAGACACAGAAGTCGTGGTTGGTGATTTTGTTGTAACTGGCGCTCCCTGCTGAGTACAACCGCTGATTGCAACAATTCCAACGACAGCGATGATTACAAACAAAAAGGAAAATTTCATATAATTAATTGTTTTTGGATGTTTATAAATTGTTCAACTAAGTCGGGCTCCACACACCAAGGGCAGTGGCATCTTCCCCTCTTTGGACAGCGTCCCTTTCTATGTATGTCAGAGACTTGTCTGAAAATCCTTGTGGATAAGACCCAGTCTGGTATTCTATTTTCAGGGTTGCTCTTGGGCCAGATTCATCTAATTCAAATATACCATAGAGCAATCCGTAAACATTGGAATTGAAAATAAAAGTTTTGCTGTTATAGTCAGCTTCCCAAGTCCCCACAAATCTCTCCTCTTCATGATCACTTGCAACTACTCTGTTTTGATTGTAATATTTTGTGTTTGCTTTCAGCAAAATTATTATGTCTGGGGAATCGTCCTTTGCCCATTTCTTGCTTTTTAGGTACCATTCACCCACTATTGTACCCTTATTTTGTTTGTGTATAAGTAGAGGATTTGTAAAGTATGATTCCCATGGGTTTACTGTTTCAATTGATTGACCTTTACTAATATAAGGTTCGATTACTTGTTTTGTGAATTCAGAAATCAGCTGCTGTTTTATCTCATCCCTTAGGTAATCAAAGGGTGATACAGAAGAACCATACTGTACAACCCAAGACTTTACACCATCTCTTCTATTATTGTCTCCAAGAACAAACTCTCCGCTTTGATAACCTGGATTGTTATAGGCTGGAATTCCATAACCAATCGGTTGGCCAGCTATTACCTTATCGCCTGCTTTAACTAGAGGTGTTTTGATTTCCATGTATTCTCCAACAAGTCCATCACCGAAGTTTATAACAATCCTTGATTCGCCTGGCCTGTTCTCATATACTTTTGTAACTTCCCCGTCTCCCCAACTGTTTATTGGGACATCATCTTTTATCTCAATCCATTCGTGATCTAGGCCTTCTGGGTGACCGCCTTGATGAGCTCCAAAAGCACCAATTTTAGTGATGGCTATCTTTTCAATTGGTGCTGGCAGAACCAATCTTGTTGTTGAGGCGCCTGGAGGAACAGGCTGTGTAAACACATCTGGAACCCATGCCTGGTTTTCGGCTATTCTAACTGCTGTTGTTTGTGTAGGTGTTGAGGAAGGTGATAGTGTATTAGATTGTATAGGTGTATTGGAAGTCTGAGCCTCAACTATTTTATCAACCAGACAACCAGGAAGGGACCACTTTTCTTGCTGATAAACATCTTTCCCTATAAACTCTTCCCAATCTTCTGTCAACTGGTTTATTTTATTCCCGTATATTTGTTTCAGTGACTCATCTAAGAATTGGAATGGGCAATATTTCACAACTCCTTGACTACCACCTTGCCAAACAACTAGCTCTGTCATGGCTATTTCATTCTTAAAGGTGATTCTTGGAGCTGCTTCAGCCACTATATCACCTGCTTTTACAAAATCACCATCTTTAACTTTCAGATTGAGTACATGCTCAAAACTAACAATCCAATTAGAATCTTTTGATTTTATATTGATTCCCCAATCCTGTGTATGATTAAAAAATACAACTTGTACAAAACCATCTGAAGGCGCTTCCAGCTTTGTGCCTAAAGGGACATAAAACCAATATTCTATTGATCCGATGTCGTTTGGCCTGTATTTGTCCTTGCTTCCAAAATCAAGAAATACTTTATCATTATAAACGCGCCCATCATCAAAAAGAAGATTTTTTGTAAATATCAAATCGCCAGCAAGGTTGGTCTGTCTATTCCAAGAGTCTATATTTACACCGAGATTTTTTAGAACCGGTGGCTGGTTTTTAGTTGATTCAACTGACATTGATTGAGGTTGCGACTTTTGGCATATAGGATTTTCTGGATTATATGTACAGTCATACGCAAATGGCTTTTGACACAATAGCGTTTCTGGATTTTTATTGCAATAATCTGTGCATATTCCTTTGTTGTTTTGGCAAAATTTTTCACAGTTTTCTTCCCCAGTACACAAGGATCCCAAAACCTCCCCTCTTTGTAGGGTGGACTTCTCCTTTTCCAAAAATTCAGAAATTTCTGGGTTATAACATTTCAACACCTCCCTTATTACAAAACCCATCAGAGGATTGTGATCGTATTGAGGATAAAAAAACTCTTTGCTGCCTTGGATATTGTTGTTTTGGATTTTTACTGGATCGCAGAGAGATGCGAAGTTTCCACAGTAATAGTCTTTTAGTACTGTATCTGTGATAGTTTTGTGGTGGTAGACCTTTATATTTTTTCCAGGTGTTTGGAAAGGTTCGAGGCCTAGGGCGATCTCTTTTTCAAACACGGCGCGCTCGCCCAAAAAGGCTTCACCAACTCCTCTAAAATCGTATCCTTTCAAAGGGGAGGATAATGTGTGGAGGGCCACTGGACCTGTGAAATTTAGTTTGGAAATGGAATAAGATGATGTCACCCCACCCACACTCGCACCAAAAATGACCAGTTCGTCTACAGGATTTTCTTTCAGCACAGCGTGTGCATCTGCCAAAAACTTCTGGCTGATCTCAGATAGATGGGAATTCTCGTCCTGATCGTATACCAAAACGAATTTGGATTTAGGATCCTGCTCCATCAAATTTTTCTCAGAAATCCAGCCTTCCTTTGTGTGATCTGCAAGACCCATTAACAAAATATAACCCCGTGTCTGAATTTTACTGTTGTCATTTTCACAGGAAAATTTAGCGCCAATTTCTGAAGTTTTTGTTGGTGTGTTTGTTGTAGGTTTGTCAGTTTGCTCTTGAGTACAACCGCTAATAAAAACAACAGCTGCAAGTAAAACCACTAAAAATATTATTGGCCTGTATCGCATGTTATATATTTAGGTGGGTTATTAAATTAACTAATGTTTGGCTGATTTTAAGTTGTGTGCGACTTGGTCCCAGTTAACAACATTCCACCATGTAGCTAAATAATCTGCGCGCCTGTTTTGGAATTTCAGGTAATAAGCATGTTCCCACACATCAACTCCTAAAATTGCGACTGTGCTTTCTGTTAGCGGATTATCTTGGTTAGCTGTGCTTTCGATGGCTAGCTTTCCTGTTTTGTCAACTGTTAGCCAAGCCCAGCCAGAACCAAACCTGCTAACTCCAGCCGCTGAAAACTTTTCCTTGAACTTGTCAAAACTTTCGAAACTTGATTTTATTTTTTCCAGAAGTTCTCCAGATGGCTCTCCACCCTTTCCAGGTCCCATCACCTGCCAAAAAAATGTGTGGTTGAGGTGGCCGCCGCCACTGTTTCTCACTGCATTTCTTATTGCCTCGGGAACAGAATTTAGATTTTTTATCAAATCCTCTACTGTTTTATTCTGCAAATCTGGATGGTCTTTCAAAGACGCGTTTAGATTGTTTACATAGGCTTGGTGATGCTTACTGTGGTGTATTTCCATTGTTTTTGCATCTATGTGTGGTTCCAAGGCGTTGTAATCGTACGGCAATTTTGGTAAAACATGTTCTGTCATAACCCTATTATTGAAGTGGTATTTAAAAAGATACTAGTCTCCTAAAGAAATACCGTTGTTGATTTGTAATCAAACTCGAAAACTTTTTTATCCGCTGTATGATCCTTCTCCTGCTCTTCTCTAGAGTTATATGCGCCTACTATGAAGCAACTATCAAGGATTCCAGGATTTAATCGATCATTATACTTGTTTGCTAAAGTTGGCAGCCTCTCAGCATCTTCTCTAGTCAAATCCACTCTAATTTTCAGGGAATATACTCCCATGCTTTTAAGTGTCTGGACATCTTCTGCAGATAAATCGTTAAACGGCACCTCTTCCCCGACAAATATCTTTCTCCAAGCCTTAGACACTTTTAGAAGTTGGTAGTAAGTTTTAAAAGTAGATGAGTTAAGAACCGCTCAACCCAAGCAAAACCTCGTGCGTCTTTATCACATCTTTGTCTTTCACATAGATTAGAAATTCTGGGACAGAAATAAGGAGCTGCTCTATGTTGATTTTGTTTAGAGAGATTTCATTAGCTATCCTGGACATGACGCCGCGAGTTTTGGCTGCTTCTTCTGCAAGGCGGATGCTTACTTCTCCAAGATCCTTCTCTGTTTTTATTATATATTGGGAAAAAATGTCATGGAGAGTTTCAGATTTTGTTTTTTCAACTATCAAATTTATCTCATCTGTCCCTGTCACTATCCTTATGTTCTTGGAGATTATTTTAGGTAGGAGAAATAGCGCCTCTTTTTTCAAGGTAAAGCAGACAAGGTTGTTTCTGGTCGAGATTGAGGCATCCTTGAAAAAGCCTGTGATCTTTTTGTCAAACTCCTTGAGCGGCTCAAGTTCTATCCTTCTGAGAGCCGATATCACAGCATCTAGGGAAGCGTCAAAATCATATTTGTCTATTAGATATCTTGCCAGAGCCCTGTGGTTGATAAGGCCTCTATGTATGTCCTTTTGCAGGGACAAATCAGAGGATACAATATCGGAAACTTGCTGAGATATTGACATAGTTTTCAAATAAACTTTCTTTTGGGTTATGGGGCTTTTCTTTTCAGTAGACTATTTCTTTTGGTTATACCTTTTCTTTTGAAAGAAAAGGGTATATGAGATATTGACATAAATCTATTTTATATATGTCAATTTATACTTAAATATGTCACTTTTGAAACTTTAGCCAGAAATGTGCCGGAAGGTTTATATACCAGAGAAAAGAAAAAATAATTATAAGCGATAATTATGAGCAGGCTACAAAAACCGTCAAAAATGAATTTTGTGAACTTTTCCACATGTTGCTATCTCATTAAGATCGCGAATGTGCACAAGCTTTAAACCCATAATAAACTACCAGGCCGCGTGCATTTTCTTTTTGTTGTACTAGCTTGATAGTTTATTTCTAGAGTTAGCTTGCGCTGTAGTGAGAATATGAAATATCAAAGCAGAGATGTCAAGGCAGTTGGCAGGAAATATTTGGAGATACTTTTAGCCGGAGGCCCAGAGTCAGTTTCACCAACAAGCTTAGATTTACCAGCAAAGGGCAACTCATTTAATGGTTATGAGAGGATGAGGACTAATTTAGGTAGAGTTACAAATAAAGCAGAACATTTGTATGTTGGTGAGTTCCCGGTTGTAGAACCTCCTGCGGTTGAACCGGCCAGAATTCAGCTTGGAACCAAAGTGTATGAATTGGAATTCAATGGGCAGGTTTTCAGGCTCAAACATGGAGCCAGTGGCCGAGTTGTTAAAGAGCAAGGAGAACCACTACAATCAGACCTCACATATAAAATTTCTAACAGGCCTTACAATTGGAAATTTGATGAAAGGTTTGATTGGAGGGGATAGATATGGCAGATTTGGAGAGATTAAAATTTGAGGAGATAAGCGGGCTGTTAAATAAGGAGAGGCTCAAGCACGCTGTGGATAGGGTCTTAGAGACACAGGAAGTTTTGGCGCGATCCAGATTGGAACACAAAGCAGAAAGCGGGAATTGGGAAGTTGCGAAGGCAAAGGTTACATTTAATTACTACATGAATGTTTTGGGAACTTTACTAAAAGAGAAGGAGGCTGAAATTCATAGTGAATAGTTATGAAAGTGGATAATCCAGATGTTAATGATTATTTGAAAGATATTCGTAGGGAAACTGTTCTTGATAGCCAGGGAAATAGAGATCTGGCTTATGTAATGCGCGGACAGCCCCACAAATGTTCAGAACCAAGGTACAGGGGGCTTTCTCCAGAACAGGCTAGAGGCAGGATGATTGCCGGTAACCTTGCGCTTGTTGTCAATATAGCTAAAAGGTATAATAATTTGGGCCTCGATTTTGGAGATCTTATAGGAGAGGGGAACGATGGTTTGGTTTGGGCAGCTAGAGATTATGATCCAGACTTTAGGAATGAAAGGGATGAGACCAGCACATTTTCCACTTTCGCAGAAAGAAGAATTAAACAAAGAATACAGGAAGCTCTCAGGAAAAAGCCCATGGTTTTAATTGGCAAATATGTAGATACTATTTTACCAAGATGGAAAAGGGCATACACTGAACTGTGTAATGAACAAGGTTTCTTACCCACGCCTGAAGAAGTTGTAGATAGGTTAAACCAAACTATAGATAAGGAGTATGAAGAAGCTGTAGTAACTGGAACAAAACACAGACCTAAAAAAAATCATGTTAACCCAAGTGTAATACCTTATGTTCTATCTGCTTTGCACGCCAAACCTGCAATTAAAGGGGTGACTTATATGGGTGGGTTGGAATCTCCAGAGGATATAAAAACATCTGAGAGCGCGCCAAGATCAGAGGCAGCTCTAGATGTCTCTAGAAGGGAGAATGTTGAATATTTGGATCGCATGAAGGGTGTTCTGTCAAGGAGGGATGAACGCATTTTGGAATTAAGATTTGGATATAGTGGTGAGGGGAAACCATGGAACGGAGAACCCAAAACCCTGAAGGAGGTTTCTGAAAGAGTTAATTTGTCAAGGGAGAGGGTTAGACAAATAGAAGCTGAAGCACTGAAGAAACTCGATGAGATATTTGGCGATCAAGTTGAACCGGAAAAACCAAAGAGGTCAGTCGTCATAAATGTTGTTGCAAAGTTTATTCCTGTCCAAAAACCAGAAGAAATCAGGGAAAAAACAGCATGACTACCAAAGCTTATAAAATTTCTATCCAATTAGAGGGATGAGTTATTTACAGGCTCCTTTGAGAGCTGTGGGAAATTATATTCGAGATTTTATCAGAGAGTCTGCTAGAGATATCTGGGATGTAAGATATCCTGCGGGTCTACTTGCTGGAACAGCTTTCTTTCTAATCGGAGATTCTGTTTTGACTGATTACAGGCACAAGGCAAGGATTAGCTCTAATATAGAGACAATAAGAAGATGTGCTGATACTAGTGGCGATGGGTATCTTAATTCAAATGAGAAGATGGGAGTCTTGTTGAGGGCATTTCCAAGAGCCGATAAGGATATACAGGATCAGCTAAAGGTTTCTATGAGAAGCCTGGCAGAAGCAGGAAAAAGGGAGGGTGTGCATCCATTTGATGTTTATTCGGACATTCTAGACCGTGAATTTGAGGCTTTGCTTGGCAACTGTAGATCTGAGTTATTTCCTGTTAGCCAAAAAGAAAGGGAGGCGCTTTTAGAACTCGTGGCTTCTATGTATTCAAGAGGGGAACAAGAGCACCAATAAACATTTAAATACTCAGTATTACAAATATAACATAAGCTCATTCTGAGTGAAACACATAATATTATTTGAATCAATTTATGACTGAAGTACAGATGCAATTGAAATCAGGAACAACAACAGTAGCACTTATTTGCAAGGATACTGTTGTCATGGCAGCAGATAGGAAGGCTACAATGGGTTACCTTATTGCAAGCAAGGATGTACTCAAAGTAAGGCAATTGGATGATCATATTGCGATGACCATAGCCGGTGTTGTAGGCGATGCTCAGGCTTTGGAGAGGTACATAACAGCAGAGCTTAAGCTTTTCAAGTTGCACGAGGAAAGATTGATGCCTGTCAAGAACGCTGCAAGTTTGGTTGCAAATATACTTTATGCAAGGAGATTTTATCCTTATTATGTTCAGCTGATTGTTGCTGGTTATGATCAGGTAGGTCCTGCAATTTACACACTAGCACCAGATGGATCTATAATACCAGAAAAATATTATTCAACTGGTTCGGGTTCGCCTATGGTTTTCGGTGTTTTGGAGCAGAACTTTAAGGACAATATGGATGCTGAAGACGGAAAAAGGCTTGCTGTGCAGGCTGTAAATGCAGCTGTTAAAAGGGACATTGCATCTGGCGGCAGCGGCGTTGATCTTTTTGTAATTGATAAGAAAGGCGTGAGAAAAATAAGCGATTC
>JACQNV010000062.1 GCA_016202865.1 Candidatus Aenigmatarchaeota archaeon | reverse complement strand
TTCCAGCTCCTTCAGCAAAGCCTTCATTTTTTTGTATTCAACTTCGTTAGTTTTATCAGTAGTCATAGCACATCTTCAAGAACCAGATAGTCAATTTGAAAGAATCTTTAACCTAATAAAACCAAACAATTCTATTCCAGCTGTCGATTTAATTGACATATTGAAGAATTGTATAGATTGCTTATAAAGATTATCAGCTTACTCGTTCAACTCTGCAGATAACCTGTTCAGCTCTTTGCAAAAAGCGTATGCTGCTCTACTAGTCCTCAACCCCATGTCAAGGTGGCTTTCCAATTCATAGACACCGCCATTGTATCTGCCTCCCCTAATCGGGACTCCAATCTGCAAACCCCTACCATTTATCTCATCTAAAAATGTTCTCACAAACCCCAACTGTTCTTCTGGGCTTAGCCCATGGCCGAGTGTGAGATAGCTTAACGGGAAACAGTCTGGCAAAACATCTGGATCAGTTGAAAGAACAGACATCAAAAAATAGCTATAGAGGGAATATGAGCTTCCTGTGAAACTATGTTCAAGAGAGTCAACATCATTCTGCACAATAACATGCTGTACGCCTCTCTGTGCAAGGAATTCTGCAGCTTTTCTGGCCGCCCCCTCAAGTGGAATTCTTCTTTGGGGCACATATGTTTCTGCAAGAGTCATGTGTGGGAAGTGTACAGAATTTTTTCTTTGAATTTCATAATCAGCCTCGCCTAAAAACATAACCCTTTCTCTAACATCTGGGATTTTAGAACCGTGTAGAACCCTTTCAGCGTTTCCATTTATCCCAAAATATGGAGGCACTCCCACAACAACTGCGCTGTCTAAAATGTCTTTGCTAAGACAATAATTTAGAACAGAGGCTTTGCAGGCGCCGTCTCTGAAATCCACTGTAAACTCGTCTTCTGGAACTTGTAAGTCGTCGTGCCTGTCGAAAATTAGGGCTCCAATTTTTCTATACGGAAAAAATCTTTTAGCTGTTATCATGTCAAGGGCAGCCATTGTATGTGTGGGGTGAACTGTAGTTGATGAGGCTGACCCAACGCTTCTCAAAAAATTGTGGTAATAGTCGTCTGAACACCCAATAAGGTTGCGACCAACAATAGGCATAATAACCCCAATGCTTGGTTCAGAATCGTCTCTTTGACCTCTTATTCCAATCATAACTTCATGGAGTAATTTTCCATTCCCTGCTGAAAGTCCAGATGTCATTTTGTAGAAAAAATCTGTGTTTGCCTCGAGAAATTCTCGCGTATCTCCTGCTGGCATTTTTCTTATTGCATTTACCAGCCTGTCTCTTTCAGGGCTTTGGGCACGGATAAGCTTTATGACACCATGATTATAGCTGCCTGGATTTACTGCTATCTTGCTTCTCATGTAAAGAAAAAGGAAGTAACTTATTTAAGCCTTTCTTGGGGGTATCAGCTGCGCTTATATAATTTATCCTCAATTACACAAATAAAACTAGTATCTTCTCTGGCTCCTGTAATTGCCTCTCTCGCCGCGATAGCCTCTTCCTTGGTTATAGCCAAAACCATGCTGCTGCTGGCTTCTCATCTGGAAAGGCACGCGCTCGAATTTGGGAAGCTCCACCCTGTCAATTACTAACGATCTATCTTCAAGAACATGATTGAAGTTTTCATAGTCCTGCTGTGATAGTAAAGAAATGACCTGACCTTTGCTGCCTGCTCTGGCTGTCCTGCCTATTCTGTGCACATAGTCTTTGGATGTTTTGGGCAAATCATAATTAACCACAAGAGCAACATCCTTTATATCCAGTCCCCTTGCTGCCACATCGCTTGCAATTATAACACCAAGCCTGTGCTCAGCAAAAGCATCCATAACCTGTTTTCTTCTGCTCTGTGTTAGGCCACCGTGCAAACCTTGGGATTTGATGCCCTGTTTTAACAGGTTTCTGTTTAGTATATCCACCATTCTTCTTGTTGCGCAGAAAATTATAATTGGCTCGCGGGCTTCATTTTTTAGTAGATGCACAAGCAAGGAAAACTTATCGCTTGCATCAACATCATAATAGTGTTGGGTAAGCTGGACTTTGTCAAGATGTGTCTGAACTTTTATTTTCACTGGATTATTCATGTGGCGGTGTACAATTTCTATCACAGAATCCGACATTGTGGCTGAAAACAACAAAGTCTGCCTATTTCTTGGTGTCTGGGAAATTATTTTCCTTACATCATCAATAAAGCCCATGTCAAACATTCTGTCTGCTTCATCCAAAACGAGTATTTTAACTCTGGAAAGGTTAATTGTTCTGCGATCCATGTGATCCAACAAGCGTCCCGGTGTACCGACAACAATATCTGCTTCTGGCAAGAGATCTATCTGAGGATTGATTGAAACACCGCCATAAACCTCGACAACATTTATCCTTTTGTATTTGGAAAACTTTTCCATCTCCTTTGTAACTTGATTGCAAAGCTCGCGAGTTGGAACCAGAATAAGCATCTGTATACCATGACCATGAACAATTTTTTCTATTGAAGGAAAACCAAATGCCAGTGTTTTGCCTGAACCAGTATATGATTGCCCAATAATGTCCTTCCCTTCTTGTATTAATGGTATTGACTTTTCCTGGATTTCAGTAAATTTGGAAAAACCAAGTTCAGAAAATACTTTTTGAAGCTCTGGTTGCAATTTTATGTGTCCTGTAGTCATATAATTTGGTAACGGTTTAAAAGAAACAATAATTCTTAACCTTCTTGTCCCTCTTGTCCTGTTATTCCCTTCCTCTCTTTTATTTTAGCAACAACCTTTGGCTCGATCTCTTTTGGCATAGGCTCGTAAAGTATGTCTGTCATCGCGTAGAAGCCTCTTCCGCTGGTTGCTGATTTCAAAGAGGAGTTGAAGCCGAACATTTCACCCACAGGTATCTTGGCTATAAGTATGCTTGCTCCAGCTTCCTCTGTCATATCTATTATCTGACCGCGCCTGTTTTGAACTTCTTTCATTGCTCCACCAAGCTGGTCAGAAGGAACATCAATTCTAATTATTTGTTTTGGCTCAAGAATAAAGGCTTTGGCAGCCACCATGGCCTCCCTGCATGCTGATCTTATTGGCGGGATAACTTGGGCTGGACCTCTGTGTATTGCATCTTCATGCAGCCTTGCATCAATCAGCCTTATTTTTACGCCGGCACAAGGTTCGCGCGCTTGAGGGCCTTCATTCATTGCCTCCTTAAAGGAATCCTTTACCATTTCCAAAATTTCCAAAATTGCCGCAATACCTTTTGTAGCTTCAACAAAAACATTTTTATTGTAAATTAGTTTCACATCTTTGGCTTCGTCCCTGTTCATTCCGTGCTTTACAAGTTTCTCAATAAAATCATTATCTTTCTTTTTGACTTCAATATCCTCTATCTCGCCCTTGACCATTGCTTCGTAAATACCTTTTTCCAAAGGTTCAGCAGTAAGCCAGAATATATTGTGTTTGTTTGGCGACCTTGCTTCAACTTGAGCCCCCTGTTTGCCAACGCCCTCGTGGTAGATGACAATTGGCGGCGATATGTCGACATCTAAACCTGCCTCCTTCAAAGGACGCTCTATCTTTGCTTCAATATGCAACTCGCCTAAACCAGAAACTAAATATTCTCCTGTCTCTTCGTTTATACTAACCCTAAGTGTTGGGTCCTCCCTGCTGACTTTTCTCAATAGACCGATGAATTTGGCTAAGTCCTGTGGTTTTTTAGGCTCAATTGCCTTTGTCACAACAGGCTCGAATATGTGTTTTATTGCTTCAAAACCAGGAATTAAAGTATTTGGATCGCATAAAGTTTCTCCTGAATAGGCATCATGTAATCCCACTATACCGACTATATTTCCAGCATTAACAGATTCCATTGGTATTCTCTGGTTTCCTTTGTAGATTGCGACTTGCTGAACTTTGTTTATTTTTCCCTGACCAACTAAAAATACTTCTTGACCGCTTACAACTTTACCTGAAAAAATTCTTGTTGTTGCAACATATCCTGCATGAGGATCTGGATAAATCTTTGTGACAACAGCTGCAAGCTTGCCGTTTGGATTGCAATTTTCCATATCTTTTGCGACTTCTGATTCTTTGTCACCTGGCCAGATTTTTGGGACCCTGTATTTTTGAGCCTGAAGCGGATTTGGAAGATGCCTGACAACCATATCTAAAACAGTTGCGTGTAATGGGCTTTTTTCAGCAAGAATTTTCGACTCACCCTTCTCCATGTGGTCTATGACTTCTTTGAAGGATATTCCTGTCTTCTTCATCATTCCGATGCTTACTGCCCAGTTTTGGACTGCAGAACCAAAAGCAACAGAACCATCATTCACACTAACCATCCATTTTTCTCCGTACTGCTCTTCTGCGTATTTTTTGATAAGCGCATTGATTTTTGTGATAATTATTTTGAACCTTTCCTGCATGATTTCAGGTGTGAGTTTTAACTCTTTTATCAACCTGTCTGCTTTGTTGATAAATAAAACGGGTTTTGCCCTTTCTTTTAGAGCCTGCCTTATAACCGTTTCTGTCTGCGGCATAACAGCTTCCACTGCGTCAACAACAACTATAACTCCATCCACTGCACGAATTGCACGGGTAACATCTCCACCAAAATCAACATGACCAGGTGTATCAATCAAATTTACTAGGTAATCTCTTCCTTCAACTTCGTGTACCATGGAAGCGTTTGCTGCAAAAATAGTGATCCCTCTTTCCTGTTCCTGTGGATCGAAGTCCATGAACTGTATTTTTCCAGCCAAGTCCTTGGATATCATTCCTGCTCCAGCTAGAAGGTTGTCAGATAAAGTAGTTTTACCATGATCTATATGTGCAACTATACCAATATTCCTGATTTGATCAGGCTTCACCATTAAATCTTTAACAACTTCTGAAATCTCTTTTTTCGCCATAACTTACTAGAAGCAGACTTCAATTATTTACTTATCTGCTTCACTTCCTCTTCGATTGAAAACAATCATCAGATCGTCCAACCTTTTATGCAGAACTGGATGAATAGACTGAAAATGACAATCTCAATTGGAAGTTAACCGCTGTCAACTTCGGTTCTTGAAGTCATTTTAACCCTTTCTTGCTACCAATTCAAACTTTATCTAAAGAATAGGGGGAGTGAATATAAATAGCTTATCTAGCTCCCTCTGCCTCTTTTTCCAATCTTGTCCTCTCTCTTACTGCATGTGATTTGGCATCATTATTTGCAGCTGCTATTAATTCAGAAGCAATAACATCAGGCAATCCTTGTGGGGATTTGAATGAAGTGTTGTAAATTCCTTGTGTAAGCAATCTAAGCGCAACATCAAGTCTCCTTTGTGGTGCTGTTATAACAGATTTTCTTGCCATTGTTCCGCCCATCCTGTAAGCGGCAACTTCCTCGTATAGTGCAGCATTTTCAATGGCCTTTACAAGAACTTGTATGGGATTTTTGTTTGTTTTTTTCTCAATTATTTCAAAGGCCTCTTTGATGGCAGAATAAAGAGTTGCTGTCTGTCCAACCATTCGACCGCTGGATCTTTTATGTTTTTTCCCTTTATGACCGGTTACGCCAAGTTTATTGATAAACCTTTCAACTATATTTGCGTCGTTTTTGTGGAAAGACACAGAACCATATTTCCCGTTTGACCTTGGTACAATCACAGGCCTCAAGTTTATCTGATTTTGTAAACCTGCATCCGCTACTTGAACCTCCTCAATGCTCCATCTGTTAAATAACAGGATTTTTTGGTCGGTCATAGCCTTTTCTTTCCTCAAATGGTTGACATCGATCCTAAACAATCATATAAAGATCTATGTCGTCCCTTTATTCAAAGAAAACATTAACGAAAAGAACCACGCTAAAATTTTAGATGTTTCTTTCTGGTTTTCTTTGTGTAAACATTTACTAGTTTCTTTAATAGAGTACTTTTCTTGAAGAAGGCGGAAGCCTCTTGTAAAGAAAAGTACTATTGTTTTGGTTTCTCCTTTTTACCTTTCAATAACTCTGATAAACTTACACCTTTTACAGCGATAACTTTGTGTTTAACACCGTGCATAGACCCAACTGCACCACCTTGGGATGCGCCCAAACCAGCCAACGTAACCTCATCGTGCTCATCTATATGTTTTATTGCGCCTGTACCGGGGACAACAGCTGTTACTTGTATGCTGTTTTTAATCAATTGAACTCTCACTGCTTTAATGATACCAGAATGCGGCTGCTTTTGCTCTATACCTTTCTTTTTCAAAACTATGGCCTTTGCTATTGGTGCGCCCCTTAGCGGTTTTAACTTCCATAACTTGAGAAGTCTTTTCTTGGCGGATCTAGAGTGCCATCTAGCTTTGGCTCTTTTTTTCTTCAAATTTCTTGCTGAAAAAGCTCCTCCGCCTGACATAGTAGCAAACCTTGCACCGGAAACCGGACTAGATTTAGTATATAGTAACTATATACTTATAAATAGCTTTACTCCACATCTAGAAGCTTCCTGAATATCAAAGTGGATGGTAAAGTTATAAGAACATATAACCAGAACCACGATAGGTAGGAGCCAATATAGGGGACGCCAACTGGCGATTTAACTGCGTACACTGTCAAAACCGGCTTTCCCGCGTCTGTTGCAGCCTTGAGATAGATGTCCTCAAAAACTATAAATTCGCTTAATTTGTGCTGATTTTTATCAATGAAAATTTCATCACCAACGCCCATTTGAACTGTGTGCTCCTGTCCTTTATATTTGAAAATACCATCAGAACCCAGGCTTGTTTGATTTACACCTGTTTGGAAAGCAACTGGTAATTTGTCATAATTTGCCTGAAGCCAGCCGAAAGCGATTATAACAACAATCATGGAAACAAACATCGATTTGGTTGAATATTTGAACTGGCTTTTGCTTGTTTTGAACATCTCATCAGAGAGGTGCTTTACCTGATCACCTTTTCCCCCATCTTTTTGGGCATCTTTTATTTGTTGCCTAAAACCAGCCATCTTCCTCTTTATCTCTTTCACCTCTTTCTGGTTTGTCAATACTTTTGTCAGCAGTGTCAAAACTAAGGATAGAGATAAAGAAAACAGTAGAATGTCTATTATGGCTGGCATATACCAATATTATATTCGATTTATATAAATGTGTTGGAG
>JACQNV010000057.1 GCA_016202865.1 Candidatus Aenigmatarchaeota archaeon | reverse complement strand
GTTATAAGGCTCGAAAGGGACGAAGTTGATTTCTTGCCCAATATTGAAATCAACTTCCAATAGAGGTTGAAAGAAAGAGGGTATACATGTTAGCAGAAAAAACAGATTATTTGACAGCAGGCATCCACATTGGGATGAAATCTTGCTCAAAATACATGAAAAAGTTTGTGTACAAAACAAGAGAGGATGGGCTGTCTGTTTTCAACCTTGAAGAAGTGGATAATAGGATAGCTGTAGCCGCCAAATTTTTATCTAGATTCAAAAAAATAATGGTTGTTTCTCATAAGAGTGTTGGTGATCAGGCAGCCAAAAAGTTTTCTGATGTTGTGGGAGCCAAAGCAGCAATAGGCAGATTTTCCCCAGGAACACTGACAAACCCATCTTATAGAGATTTTTATGAGCCTGATATTGTTCTAATAACAGATCCACAGATAGACTCTCAAGCTGTGGTTGAAGCTAAAAAAAGAAGGGTTCCAATAGCAGCCTTATGTGATACACCCCATGAAGGGACAGATGTTGACATGATTATACCAGTAAATAATAATGGAAAAAAGGCATTGGCTTTGACATTTTACATACTTGCCAGAGAGATGTTGAAAATCAAAGGAAATATAAAAAAGGATTCTGAATTCAAGTTCACACTAAAAGACTTCGGTGACGACACACCTAAAAAAGAGAAGCAGGAAGTAAAGGAAGAAGATTTAGAGAAATACATAAGCGTTGAGATAGAGAATGTGGAGCCTTCAAAAAAACCAAAAGCTAAAAAACCAAAGAAGGAGAGCCCAAAGCAGGAAGAAAGCCAGCCACAATCAGAATCAGAAGCTAAGGAAAAGCCCAAAAAAGAACAGGCGGCAAAAAAGCCCAAAAAAGAAAAAGAGGAGCAGGCCAGCGTTGAAGCTAAAGAAGAAAAGCCTGCAGAGTCTTAGTTTATGGACATGCCAAAAAAGAAAGTTATAGCGCAGATATTGAAATGTGGTGTGAGCAGGGTTAAGGTTTTTGATACAAAGGCAGTTGAAGAGGCCCTTACAAGGCAAGATTTGAGGAATTTGATAAGGAAAGGTGTGGTTGTTAAAATACCAAAAAAAGGGACTTCTAAAGCCTATTCAAGAAAAACCCTAAAACAGAAAAAGAAAGGATTAAGGACTGGTGTGGGTAGCAGAAGAGGGACCTGGAAAACAAGAAACCCAAAAAAAGAATCATGGATAAGCATCGTACGATCCCTAAGGAAGCTACTCAAGGACTTGCAGAAAAAAGGAAAACTGGAGAAAAAGGATTATAAAAAGCTTTATTTAATGGTGAAAGGAGGGACATTCAGAAGCAAAGGCCACTTGCTTTTATACATTAAAGAGCGTGATATTTTAAAACAGGCTAAACCAGAGAAAAAAGAAAAGCCGAAAAAGACAAAGAAATAGTTTATGCCAAGAAGATTAAAGGTCGTTCAACATAGAAGGAGAAGAGAGGCGAAAACAGATTATAGGCAGAGATTAGGTTTGTTGAAATCTGGAAAGCCTAGACTGGTTATCAGAAAGTCAAACAAAGGAATTTTATGTGATATTGTTGAATACAAAAAGAGCGGGGATAGTGTGATTGTTGGTTCAACATCCAAGGAGTTGGCAAAATTCGGCTGGAACGCAAATTCAGGAAACTTACCAGCAGCTTATTTGACAGGCTTGCTTTGCGGTAAAAAAGCCAAGGAGAAAAGTGTTAAAGGCGCTGTTTTTGATTCTGGTTTGTACACATCTGTTAAAGGTTCCAGAGTATATGCCGCCTTGAAGGGTGTTGTTGATGGTGGTTTGGATGTGCCGCACTCAAAGGAAATTTTACCTGATGACGCAAGGATTTCTGGAAGCCACATAGCCAACTATGCAAACAAACTGAAAAAGGAAAGCCCAGCAGGTTACAAGAAACTCTTTTCTGGATATCTGAAAAACAGCAACCAGCCAGAAAACTTAAGCTCTTTATTCCAGACAGTGAAAGCCAAGATATTGGGTAAATAAATTTTGTGCCTATTTAAAATTTGCTTCTATAGTTTTGTTATGAGTCAAACTCCATCAAAACCAGAAACGCTTAGAATAAGTCCCAGGATTGAACATAGAGATATTTCAATCATTTTAGGCACAGGTGCGGAGAATTTAGATAAGTTGGGATTTAGAGTTGGCAAACCAATAAAGTTGGATGTGGCTTATTCTGTTATGGGCCGGATATACGAAGGCAAGGTTGAAATTTATGAAGCTGAAGTTGGTGGAGTCCCAGTTTATTTGTTGAGCAGGCATGGATCAGAAGGTATCTACACACCTGCATACAAAGTTGACCTTGATTCAAATGTTCTTGCTTTGGTTGATGACAAACAGGGCGCTGGATCAAAAGTTATTTTAGCAAGCTCTCTTGTTGGCGGTTGCAGGACAACTGATTGGGAAATTGGCGATATGGTTTTGGTAGAAGATGGAAGTGATATGCACGCAGACGATTTTTATGTTGATGGGAATGAACCATATGTGCACGCTCATGGGTTATTTAATAGGGATGTTTCAAGGGTTCTATTGGAGAAAGCAGGGGAAAGACAAATACCTGTGCAAAAAGGTGGTATTTATTACAGTGGGCCTGACACAACCGGAAACAGGTTTGAAACACCCGCTGAAATGGCAAGATTGTTGGCTCCTGCTTATCTGAGAAGATATTTGGATGCGTTGGCGGATGTTGTAATGTTAAATGCGGATAGGGCTCTTGGACCGGTTGATCCATCAAATCATCTCAGGCCATACCCAACAAAAGAAGAAATAGCATTGCAGGAATTGAGGAATATAATAGATAATATGAGCACATTAGAACCAAATCTTGTCGGGATGACTTTGATTAGGGAAGCTGGGCGTGTCAGGACATTTTCAACAAGAAACAGTGGGTATAAACAAGAAACTGGCGATAAAAATAAACACTTGGCCAAATTCGGCGGTTTTGCTATGATAAGCGATTTCCCTGAAAGCGAGGAGACGGCGCACGGAACAAACTCTGAGGTAGCTCTTGGAAAACTTCCTGTTATAATGGAAATATTCGCAGAAGCCATACCAACAATACAAAAAGAGATTTCTGAAGGCAGTTCTAAATATTAATATCCAACTACTAAATTCTTCTTATGTTAGGATTTTTGAAGAAGAAGCTGAAAGACTCTATAAAGAAGTTTTCTAAAAAAGTAGAATCAGAAGAAAAAGCTAAACCTGTTCCTAAAGCTAAAGAAAAAAAGCCAGCTAAACCAGTTAAGCCTGAGCCTAAAAAGAAGATAAAGAAACCACTGGAAATTATTGAAAAGGAAATAGAACACATAAAAGAAGAACAGGAAGGTGTTTTGGAGGAACAGGAGACAGAAGAAATAGCAGAGGAGCTTCCAGAACAGGAAGTAGAGTCTATCCAAGAGCCTGTTGTTAAGCCGGCAAAACTAGAACAGGAAGAGGAAATAGAAGAAGAGCTGCATGTAGAAAAGCCTAAAATTGGTTTAAGGCAGAGGTTATTCAAAAAAATAACTCAAAGGAAAATTGAAGCTGCTGATCTTGACGGATTTTTTGAAGAGATGGAGCCAGACCTTTTACAGGCAAATATTGCTTTTGAAGTTATACAATTTCTGAAAGATCAGCTAAGAAAATCGCTTGAAGGAAGAGAGATAAAAAGGTCGCATGTTGAAGATGAAATAACAAAGGCGCTGGAGATTGGTTTGCTAAAAACAGTTGATCAGGGTAGAGTTGATATAGAAGCTGTGATTAAAAAATGCAAATCGAATAATAGGCCTGCTGTTGTTGTTGTTATAGGTTTTAATGGCGCTGGAAAAACAACAAGCATAGCTAAGCTGGCCAATTATCTAAAAAATAAAAACTACAAACCTGTCCTTGCAGCAGGAGACACATGGAGAGCTGCAGCTCAGGAACAGCTTGAGTACCATGGGGAAAAAATTGGAGTAAAGGTGATTAAACACCAGTACGGAGCTGACTCAGCAGCTGTTGTTTTTGATGCAGTGAAACACGCAGAGGCAAAGGGTTTGGATATAGTAATAGCTGACACTGCTGGAAGAACGCACACAAACACAAATCTCATGGATGAGTTAAAAAAAGTTTGCAGAGTTAACAAACCCGACTTAAAAGTTTTGGTTGTGGACAGTCTTACAGGAAACGATGCAGTGGAGCAGGCCAAGACATTTGACGCTGAAATAGGTATTGATGCTGTTGTATTGACAAAGGTTGATGTGAATGAAAGGGGCGGAGCCATACTTTCAGTTGCTTATGCAGTGAAGAAACCAATTTTGTTTTTAGGTATGGGCCAGAAGTATGAGGAATTTGAACAGTTCGACGCGCAGAAATTTGTGAAGAGTTTGGTTGAGTGACCAGAGGTTATTTAAAACTTACCTTCTTATAATTTTCTATGAAAGCAACCTTAGACCCCCCAATTGATTATTCTGGAATTGTGGTAAGCGGAAAACACAGCACACCTCATGCTAGACGCTATACAGGATCGCTGAGTAAATTAATAGATCATGCAAAAAGGGAAGATACTGGTTCATGGACATATACTCCCGCACATGATTATGTAGTTGAAAGTCGACTGAGAAGGTTTTTACTGGCAGAAGGCCTTATATCACAGGACGAATTTCAGTTTGATGGGGGAACCAATGGATCGAAGTATTGGATCTTTTTCCCAGATATAGAAAAACACAGAAAAATTGTCAAAGAATCAGAAAGCCGGGGGCTTAATACTGTTTTTACTGGTGTTCCTCACGAACCAGTTAGATGGACAGACGATGAGTGTGGATTAACAACAGATGCTATACTTATTGTTTGTGATAGAGAGGGTCATTACGATACCGAGGTACCTGAAAAACTACGCGGGAGCGATGGGGAGAAGGTGTTTTTGCAGGTTACAAAAAATATCCAACTCCGTGCAGGGGCTTTAACAAGATATACCAGAGGCATGTTCCGACAACACGATTCGCAAAAAGCTGTAGCACCATTTTTGGCTGATTTAAGGCAGAGATTTCATGGAGAAGGTGGGAAAATTTGTTTATATGCGGCTGTAGGCGCCGATTCTAGCTTCGGTTCGGAGAGATGCCAACTGAGAATATCAGACAACGAAACATATAGATGGGCTCAAAACAATTTGTTGCCTGCTCTCAAAAAGGTTTTCAATTCACAAGAAGCTCAGGATGCAATACGAGCTAGGGAAGACATAAACTCTGTTAGATTGTTACAGAGTGGAAATGTTGAAAGGAAAGAAATCAGAGCAGCCCAAGAGGCAGTAGCAGAGGCTGAAGCTGAATTGAAACAGGAACTCGAGGAGAATGCTTACAAGCCTGCATTTGAAGCGGCTGCTGAAAAATTGGGTAAAAACAGGCAAGTTATAGATGTTTTGAAAGCTATATAATAATCAAAAATAGT
>JACQNV010000056.1 GCA_016202865.1 Candidatus Aenigmatarchaeota archaeon | reverse complement strand
TTTATATAAATGTGTTGGAGAAGCGGTTTAAGATACTGTTAGTTTTAACGGTTGTAAAAGGGATTTTGGTACTTGTGTAGGTGACCTTATCGAGTCTTGAACATCGCGTATTGCAACTGCAAGTTGGATTGGATTCACTTTTACAATCTTAAGTAAAGTTTCGAAAGAAGAGGATTGTTTTACACTGTAATCCCTGTTTATTTTCTGTTGTTCAGAAAGCGAGGCTGCCTCTTTGTGATTTTTGAGGCTTTCTTCTGGGGTTTCCAATAAAACTATTGCATCTGGCTTGAATAATTTGAAGAACCTGTCTGTTATTAGGGGCACGAAGCCAGATTTTGTATTGAGTGTCAGAAAAGATTCTATTACAACAGTTGAATTTTTGGGGCTGTTAAACTCTAGGGACTTGAGTTTCTTATCCAGTTCGTCATATAAGGAGATATAAATATCCTGCAGAGATTCAGCTCCAGTAAACGCTTTTATTGCAGATAAATTGTTCAGGTTTATGTGGCTTATTGAGCTGCTGTTCATCATCCCTTTCATAGCAGATTCAACGATGGACGATCTGTTTGTTTCTTTTGTTCCAACTACAAGTATTTTTCTCATATTATATGCTTCAATATAATCACTATATTTAGTTTTGGCCTGCTTTATATCTAACTGATTCTAAATAACTTTTTCAGAGGTCCTGGTATGTCATCTCTGTGTTGCGATGATATCTGTTCGTAAAGCTGGTAAACTATCATTGTTGCGAGCAGGATACCTGTACCTGTTCCTATTGCTCCTGTTAAATCAGCAAAGGCTGCCAACGCCCCAACTGCAGCGCCACCCAAAACAGTCAGATAAGGTATGTACCTGTTCAAAACTCCTTGTATTATTCTTGGATCTCTTCTGTGGCCAGGAATATACATCCCTACAGACTCTATTTGGTCTGCAACTGATTTTGAATCCATTCCAGATGTGTTTACCCAGAATAATGCAAAAATTACAGAACCGACTATCATAAAGAATGTATAAGTTAGGGCTCTTAACACATCACTAAATTCTATTGTTGTTAAACCCGACAAACCAGTTGAAAGCGCAATTCCATACCACACTAAACCACCAATAACTGCAAATAATAACCCAACCTTCCAAGCTGGCTTCTTGATGTATTTAGCCAACACAACGCCGATCAATACAAACACACCAGCTGTCACCATTATTCCAACTATAGGTATTGAATTTGGCGGGAACAGGTAGTAGATTATTCCTCCTACTGGATTGCCTTGATTATCGAAGACACCTAATATGGAGTTACCCCCTCTAGAAAGCATCCTACCCATCAACTGGACATTTGCAAGCAGGGCTGCGACAAGTATGACAGGCATATTGGATGTGTAGAAGAATTTTAGTGGCCATCTTCTACCAAAACCGCTCATAGCCCCGAACGCCAGAGGCACTTCCACCCTTATCAGTTGTGTATAGACAACCAATATTACAACAAGAACAGTTGCGAGAGTTGGTAACAAACCCTGCAGCAGCGCCTGTATAGGATCTGCCCCCATTGTCATGATAGCAAAAGGTACTCTACCGACTGAAGGTTCGCCTGCATGCGGCAGGCAAGTATCTATCTGACCAGGAATACAGCTTGCTGTTAGCGGGTTGAACAAGCCCAAAAGTATCTGCTGTGAGACTCCTGCAACTATGAACAAGCCTATACCGGATCCGAATCCCCATTTCTGGACAATTTCATCTAGGAAAATTACAAGCACACCACCCATCGCAAGCTGCAGGATAACTATCCCTTGCATTCCCGGACTGGATGGTATCGCACCAAAGGAGACAAACACATACGCTTCAACTATCGAGAAAAGTATGGCCAGGAGTTTCTGTGTCCCCTGGAACATCGCCTTGCCGCGCTCTGACTGTATGTCCCATGGTATTATTTTTGAACCGACTAACAATTGGAGAATTATGGATGCTGTGACTATTGGACCGATACCAAGCGTGACCAGACTACCGAAACTTGAACCGAGAACTATCTGTAAAAATTGTAAATTGGAATAGTCTTGCCTTGGTACACCATAAACCAAAAGGTTCGACATCAAGAAGTAAAGCAGAAGTATTAAACCCGTCCATTTCAATTTGGACATGAATGTTAGTTTTTGCAGTGGCCCAGTAACACCCGGAAGTTTTTTCAGAATACTTATATACTTATCATCAAAGGACATATGACTACCAACAAAATTGAAATTATTCTAAATAATTAGCGATGTGTATATTTATACTATAATTATGTGGACAGAAGCAGAAAATACTACTTCTTAAATAGTTTAACAATTTCCTTGCAGTTTTTCTCTGCTTCTTTCTTACAGTC
>JACQNV010000052.1 GCA_016202865.1 Candidatus Aenigmatarchaeota archaeon | reverse complement strand
GAAAAATTAGCAAAAAAATTTAAGAAGAAAGAAACATTTGCAGTTAGATGTAATAGGGTTGGAAAACACGAATTTGGTTCCCAGGATATAGAGAGGTTGGTTGGCGAAGAAATTTTTGAGAAATTAAAGTTGAAAGTTAATTTGACAAAGCCAGACAAAACTGTTTGGATAGAGATCAGGGACAACAAGACTTATGTTTTTACAGAAATAATACAGGGCCCAGGTGGCTTACCTTTAGGGACTGCGGGCAGGGTTGCATGTATTATAAATAGTCTGGATGATGTTGTAGCTGCGTGGTTTTTTATGAAAAGGGGGTGTTTGATTAAGCCCATTTTTATTGGAAAATCTGGGAAGTACCTCTCTGTACTGGATAAATGGTATATAGGCCCTAAGATGTACACAGAACACCTAGAAAAACAGGATGTCAGCAGTATCAATGAAATGGCAAAACACTGCGAAGCAATCGTGGTTGGAGAGAGGCTGTCTAATCTCACTGAAACCAAATACGACCTCACTGTTTTCAGGCCTTTGGTTGGTTTTGATAAAAACCACTTAACCAAAATCAAGAAACTGGTGACTTCCACAAACTAACAATACTCTATTTTATCTTTGTTCTTTTTCAGATATGCCTGACCTTTCTTTGTTAATCTCACTTTATCTTTTCCTGTTGAGGAGACAAACCCCTTCTTTTTCAATCCGTCAAATGTTTTTCTAAGCTTGTCTGTTTCTACATCAAGTTGGTATGACAGTTTAACCAAATCCTGCACACCATCTTCTATAAAAAGCATGGCTTTCAAATTGAGTGCTGTAGCTGTTTCCATAGGTTGGTTAATTCTTTTTTGACACCCCATTCTTATATCCTGAAAGTTCGCTCAAAATATCAAGGTCATCGCTGAAAGTTGCTTTGTCCCGCCTAGAGACAAGCTCATTTCCACATGAAAGGCATATGGTCTTGGTTTCCAACAGAACTTTGTCGCATATATGGGTTATATTTTTGCTCTGACACTTTAGGCAATTGGTGAGTATCATGATTATTATTTTGGTCAAGTGGTATAAATGATTAGTGGGCAATTATACGAAAGAATTAGAGACTACTTTGTAAGCTTTATGTCTATCACAGAAACATTTAACTTTCCCCTTTCGCCTTGTATTTCCTCTGTTGATATGTTTACAGTTGTGTTGACAGTTTGAAGAAACTTCCTTCTAACAACTTCAGCCACATCAACAGCTCTTGATATCGACTTTCCTCTGGCTTTTATGTGAACTTCTTTGGCATCCTCAGAAAACTGGGTTATTACTGCTAGAACATAAGCCATTGTGGGCTTCTGCCCAACAAATATTGTGTTTTCTGGCGCCCTTTGCTTCTTTTCCTGGTTGACTTCTTGTTCTACCATAGTTCTCGCTGCTCTCTCTCCATATAGCGTTCACAATGAAAAGTGCCACATAGGTCTTGAACAATTGCATAGGGATCTATGTGAACCCCTTTAGCATGGAGTACTATACCTCTTGTAGTGATATTCTATTTTTAAGCTTTATATTGGGAGGAAATTATGTGCGTAAACTCCAATAAATGGTTGACAAACTGTATAGTGCTATCTGTTTTAACTGGATAAGTTTGATTGTTTTCCAGAACAACCGATGTATTGATTTGATAGCTGTATGTGAAGTTGCATGTTTTAGTATATTTATAGCTGGGCTCTGGTTTGTCACATAAATCGTTTTTAGTTGCAGGGCAATCAAAATTTACCAAGACAGTTGTGCTTGGGCTAAGTTTGACTGTTGGGTATTTAGTAAGATTTATCATTGAAACTGTTGATGCAACCTCCGCTGAAATGCTTTGTTCTGCCTGTGTAAAATTGGAAAAGCCTTTTCCATTTGCATCATTGAAAACAGATATGCTTTCTATTTGTCCTTTATTTTGGCAACCAGAAAGCTGCAACTCGCCTGAGGTTTTCCAGGTTTTATTAAAGTAGTCTGAAACTGTTTGGTTTATTATATCTGCATCGTTGACTCCATCAAGAAACTTCTGTGCATCTGAAAGAAGCTTGTAGTCAAAACTCTCTGACATTTTAACTGTTTTCTCTAAAAAAATGTTTTCTTCTGGCCTTGTTTTTTCTACTTGTAACCGGCCGCTCGATGATGCATCCGCCGTCAGCGTATTGTTTTCTACATTCACTTCAACTGAATATTGTGGTAAGGTGACCAGATAATTATTATCTAGAAACATAAATGGGTCTCTTGTATACTTAATTAAAACAGCATCTGTTGATGGCTTTAACCTTTTTAGAAAATCCTGTTTTACATCAATTTTTCCATTGTTATACCAAGTTTTGTTCTGTAAACCGACCTCATACAGGGCTTGGTATATGGAATATCTTAATCCTGTTTCAAGGTAGACAGAAGCTACATCAAGAGCAGTGGAGATTGTGTGATAGTCTTTCTGTATTGTCTGTCCCCTTTGTATGCCCTCTCCAGATTCGTTTGTTATGCCAAAGGCATATATTGTAGTGAAGATTATTGTTGCCGCTAAAATCATTATGAATATGCTTGTAGCTGAGCCTTTCATACTTTCTTCTCTATAAGCAGAGCACCCCGTTCGCCCCCCGGAAGGGGCATATCTATTCTATATGGCTTGTCTGGTTTTGTTGTGATTATTGAATTTTGGCCTATATAATCAACTGCCAGCGGGATGTCCTTCTTTTCTAGCCCTCTTATTTTGTCAACTGTTTGCTTCACTTGAGCCAGATTTTGGGAGTTAAATTCTTGGCTATTATTGGCCACACTGCTACCTATCACTTCTCCATATGTCACATTCCCAGTTGATGATATTAAAGAAAGTATTGACAGCGCCTGAGTTCCGCTATAGTCCTGCTCCAGATTTATTTGAAAGTTGAGCTTTGCTTTGGAGTTTATTATCTCGCTCATAAGCCTATATCCCATGAATGCGAAAATAGTCGCGACTACCAGAATCCCTATGACCATAATTCCAACAAACCCCTTACGCTTCTGCATATAATATCGCGCCCTCAAGACTGTCGCCTGATTTTATTTTTGTGAATATTTTGTAGGAATTCTTGCCTTTGTTTACATCGCCATAGGACCACTCTTTTCCAGTCTCAATGTTTGTTATCCTGACATGGGTCAGACTGAATTGCTCCATACATTTTGGAGTTTTGTTTTCTATTGATTCAGGTGTTATTGCCTGGTTTTCCTTTATGCAGCTTTCAAGTATTTTTGTGCTGTCAGCAAGGCCCAGTTTTTGAAGAGATGGCGCTAACACTTCCGAAGTAACCTGATTATGTGTGGAAAGGAATGAAACAAAGACTATGAATATCCCGATCATAAAAAATACAGCAGTAATTAGGAATGGCGGGGCTTCTAGCATAAATCACCGTTTACTAAGCAAGTTTTTTCACTCATACTAAGCCAAATTTGATATCGCTATTCCCCCACTATCTTTCGAAACTATTATGCCTTTTCTTGACACAAAACTTGTTGGTTTCACCTTTGAAAGAAGTGTGAAGTACCTGTCGCCGACTTTAAGCTTGGTTTTGCCCCCGTCTTCCAAGACTTCTATTTTATACGAAGCAACAAGCTCCTGTGTGATATTGCCTCTTTCATTTGTGTCGAGAATGTTGACCATATTTACAAGCTGGTAGCCCAGTGTAGCGTCTTCGTTGGCTTTTTTGGCATCAAACCCTGAAAATGCGACATTGTGGAACATCAACATTATGACTATTGCCACTATAAGGGCTCCTGCAAACAAAATCACAACCATTACAGGTTCTGCTCCTTTCATAGAATTTTTATGTCTCTGGATCTTTACACTGCTCCTTCGAGGTGACCTTCTCAAAGGCTAATATTGTAAATTTCAGTTCTTCTGTTCTCCCTATTCTTATGCAATACTTGTCTCCCAAAGTTGGTATTTCATTTATTGAAGGCCTGTCAAAGGTAGCTTTTTTTATGGGCAGGTTTTCGCATATTGGCTTGGTCTCTTTGTTTGTTTCTTCTTTTAGGAACCTGATTCCCCACTTTCCAGCTTGGTTTGCATCATTATACAGGGCGAAATCTTTGATGCCGCCAAAAAAACTTGAATCTTTGTCCAGCCTTGGGGCGGCGACTATGAACGCATCAAAGTCTTCAAGACACCCCAAACTATTCTTAATTGCTGGGAAGTTATCAGAATGACTGAAGGTTTGATAAAAATCTTCTTTGTTCATGAAAATAACCCCCTCAACACAACTGTCAAACTGAGCATAAACAGATTTTGTACTAGGAATATCCGGCATTTCGCTAAAAACGCTTTGTATTGCCCGTATCTGTGTGTATGTGTTGCCCCAGCAAGGGCCATTACTTGCCGTATACCACAAAGCAACAACCAAGCCTATTGCCAAGAGAACGATGACTAAAGAAATTACAAACATCATCACAGAATCTATTGCAGCCTTCATTATATTACATTAGAAAAAGAAGTTAATAACCGTATTATTTGTACAACTTTAGCAGCCAACAAGCTGCTTATTGTTGCATGCGCATGGTACACTGTCTACTTCTGTATCAACCACATCCTTGCAGCTTTTGAATGCGTCTTCTTGTTGGTTTTGTGCATTGGTTATTTTAACCCTGTTTGTTGCCACTTCCCAAGTGCCTGGCATAGAATTGCTGCTAGAACATATTGTTGTTGCTGCTTGCAAACATGCATTTCTCGCTGTTCCAAATTCCACTGCTGGGCCTAAACCACCTTGGAAAATAACTAGGACTATAACAGCGACTATAAGGATTACAACAAGCGTTAGAACAACTGTCAAAGGAACAGTCAAACCTTTCATCATATAGTTAATTTATTCTCTGATCTCCTTTAAATAGTCTTGTCATTTAAAACCGAAAAGTGTTCCAAGCCACTTGAAAGCGCCTTCCAGAGAACCGCCGCCGCCAGAAGCCCATGAACTGATTAAGAGTATTGAAATAAGGCCTATTATCAGGACTATCAGAATTATCATTATCAGCTTGATTGGATAGTCCATATACAGTTGCTGACATAACACTTTGGAATTTACTATTATATATGAGATTATTCCCGGGTTGTTATGTCAGGGTCTTTAGTTATTTGTTATCTAGGTTTATATTTTAGTAAATCAGCTTCCGCACCACAAACAAAGCGCCTTCCAAAAATCAACGCTCCCGCCTGTCATCATACTATAGAGGGATATAATAACCAATATAATAACAGCTGCCAAAACAACCGCCATGACTATCTTAAGTGGTAAGTCCATAAACAGAAAGCTAGCTAAAACCGAAAATACTGCCGAAGCCCTTTGCAATGTTTGTGAAAAATCCGCCTTCACCGCCGCCAAAACTGAATGCCAGGAAGAAGGCAAAGACAATTAGAACAAACAGGATTAGAAGAATTATCCACCACATGTTGCTTGTCATTTCAGCTTTCATAATAAAGGATTGTTTTACGCAGATAAATTCTTGATAGTTGATCTTATTATTTTGGTTATCTGTGGGAGCGCCTTCTCAAATCCGCCTTCTATTATTGATTTGTTTATTTCTGACCTCATGCCAGCGGCATAATTCGTGGCTATCACAAGGGCAGCAATCTCAATACCTAACACCTTAGACAACTGGGCTTCTGTTGATGCTATCATACCAACCACCGCCTTCCCTTTCACCAAATTTCTTATCATTTGTATCTCTGCTGGTGTCTCGAGCCTGGATCCATCAACCATGACAACATGCGTGCAGCCTGTGACTATTTTAACTCCGGCTTTGTCAGCGTTTTTCTTTATTATTTCTGAAAGCTCGGGGCTAAAAGGGACGCTCATGTCAGCGACATCTATACCAAGATCATCAAGAGTTATGTCCCTGTTAACCAAATCGACACAATCTGTGAGCAGGATGATGGTTCCTGGGGCCCATTCCTTTTCCATGCTGCCGACCTTGGATATGGAAATTATTTTTTTTATCCCGGCCTGGTAAAGCCCGACGAATAGCGTTTTATAATCAATTTCATGTGGATGATATTTTTCTTTTCCTGGCAACAAGCCCACTTTATACCTGTTTACAAAGAGAGCCTGCCTCCCGTCTATGCTTACTTCCTTTGCAGGAAAAGATTTTGATATTTGTTTAGAATGGGATTTGTAGGATGCTTTTATTTCTATATCATGCGACATCTCAAACATTTCTTTTTCAATACCACTTCCACCAATGATCGCGATAGCGGGGCTATCCATAAAAATAAATTTAGCAGATGCTTGTATCGTTATTTGGCTTTGAAAGCCATTAACTTTTTCTCTGTCTCTGCCTTTTCCTTCTTCTTTTCCTTTTTTATTTCGTCCTTGAGCTTCTCCATCTTTATTTTATTCGCGCATTTAGAGCATGTGACAACAAGAGGCCTTTGCCATTCAAGGTTTAGCTGCTCTTCATGAAAACATTCTGGACATTTATAACTGGTTTCAGCTACTGTTGTTCCTGTCCTGACTAGAACCTTAAGCCTGCCTGCATCTTCGCCTTTCTTGTTTTTCAGTGTCCTGTTAGAGACAACGCTAAACTGACCCATAAAATATTATCCAACTATATCTCTATTTGTTGTCTGGTTTAAAAGCCTATATCTGAACCAGTATCCCAATTATGAAAGCTGCCAAACCAAGTAGCATTGCGAGTTTTATTCGTTTTTGAGCAGCATGATATCTGTTTTTTATTCTTCTGTTTGTGATTGTGTATATGCCCAATATGAATGCTATGTCTGTTGGAACCAAAACAATTATGTAACTTAGGCTTAGGATATTCAAAATGTAAGGCAGCGGTGATATTATAATGGCTGCAGCAAGCGATGCCACTGCAATTCCAATTGAAATCCTTTCTGAGACTTTTGATTTGATTTCACCACTGGACATGCCAAATCTTTCAAGCGTGCCTTTTATCTTGTTTTTTATCCTTTTCAAAAAGCTTTTTTTGTCCCCCTCAAAATCCTCCAAATCTTTGATTATTTCCCTGCTAAAATTAGACAGTGAAGAAAGTAGCATCAATAGTAAAGGGAGTATGAGGAGGTTAAGATTGGTACTTTGACCGAGACTAACAGCTCCACCAAAAAGGAATGCGGAACCCACAAGATAAGCTACTGCAGCATTACCTAAAAACAATTTGTGCTGAAAAGTTGTTGAATAAAATATCAAAATTATAGAATTAACCGCAGCTATTAGAAGGGCTGCCTGATTTATGAAAGCTGACAAGCCTATACCAACGGCGAACAGCAATATACAATAACACAAGGCTGTGTTTTTCTTAATCCTCCCAGAAGATATTGGCCTTTTTGGCCTGTTGATTTTGTCTGCATCCAAGTCAACATAATCATTTACAACATTGCCTGCGCCTGTTATTAATATTACAGCAACCATTCCAAGAAGCAATGTTAAATCCACCCACTTTAAAACAAGCAGCCCGCCAATTAAGACAGCAACGGCAGACATTATTGAATTTAGCGGTCTTAGAATTTCAATATATGGATTCATAATATACCCTTCTTTCTTGTAAGAAAGAAGCCTTATAACCCAAGAAAGAACAGTTACAAAGCTTAATCTTTGATTATAACAAATCAACTTATGCACCTTTCAAATCCTTGTGTTTAAGCCTTAGTTTTGTAGAATTACACTTTCGGCACTTGACCTTACCCACTCTAACCTTGATCATATCTGCCCTGATCTTACTGTTGCAATTTCTGCAGATAAAAACACGGCTAAACAACCTGCCTTCAGCTTCTGGGAACTTTTGCGTCTTCGACATAAAATCACTATTTCTTCTTATTAGAACATATCTATAT
>JACQNV010000050.1 GCA_016202865.1 Candidatus Aenigmatarchaeota archaeon | reverse complement strand
CTTATATGTAGAAGGCACACCCAAATCCTTCCCAGAAACAACTTCGTCTGCCAAATCCAGAATGCTGTTGAGTGATTGAAAGGCTAGCATAGAGGCCGCAAAGAAGGTTTTGTTATCCCTCAGATCATTTTCAGATTTTATATTATAACTTTCAAGCTCCTTTAGATACCGCTCTATATTTGAAATGATTGAGGCAGCTCTGTTTTTATCTATCATGATAAAATTCTCCTATAATATCTTTCTAGGCGCGGCTGAAAGTCCAAATACTTTCTTACAACATCCACCCTTGCTTTATGAAGGCCGGACTTGGAATTTACAAAAAGTTGTTTACCGTCTTTGAAAACCCTAAACTGTATATAGAGTGGCAAATCCGAGAGTATGTGGGTATCTATTTTCTTGCTAGATGTTGCCAATATTTCATTTCTTGCTTCCTTCTTTATTTTTGGGTTTGTTATTATACACAGGTCTATATCAGAGTATGGCTTTTGTTTACCTGTTGCACGGCTACCGAAAAGGTAAGCCGCATTTACTCCCTCTATGTGGGATATTTCAGCAGCTATTTTTTTTATATCTTTGGCTTCCATAATTTGTATTGGGTTTTTATTTATATAAGATATAGAGGCTTGTATGGTCAAACTAAGGGTAGAATATGACAAGAATGGTTGCATTGGGGCAGCCTCTTGCGTGGCTGTGGATCCGCTGAGGTATAAATTAGACAACTTGGGGAAAGCAGATTTATTGGGCTCGCATGTTGAAGGGAATTTGCAAATTCTGGAAATAGAGACAGATGACCCAACAATATTTGTAGAGGGTGCAAGGGCCTGCCCTGTTCTAATAATCAAAGTGATTAACAAGGAAACTGGGGAGATTTTGGCGCCTTAGTTACAAGTTATAACAAGCTAACAGATGTCTGGTTCTTCTCGTGTCTGTCCCTCTCTTATCTGCTTCATCAAGTAGAACAGCAGCCCTGTTTAGATATGCTCTGTCGCCATTTGAACTATACAATTTTATACAGCTTATTGCATTTCCAACAGCCAACTCTCCAGCTAGCCTGCTTAAAGCAAAATCAAGGCGGTCGATTGCGCCCATAGGTCTCATATTATATTAAATGTGCACATAGACTTATAAAATTTAGCAGGAATAAATAAGATGGGTTCTGGAACTAATGGCGTGTACAACAAACTAGCTGGCGAATTTCATGGATTGATGAGCGATCCGTTCAGCCTTTCTGCAAATGAGGATTTTAGTCAAGCTGGAGAGTTACCCGATATTAGTTTTGATGGTGTGGAAAATCATGCACAAGACCTGAAATCCTTTTCTAATAGATTGGGGGGGGTCTTGCAGGATCCTCAGCAAACTACTAATTTGTCTTTTGACCAGAGATTGGATTTAGAGCTAGCTAGAGATTGGTCAAATGCTGTTTATTTGGGAGACATGGCCACAGTGGAAGGCGCTCCAAAGCATACTGTAAATCCTGATTCTCTCCAGAGTTTTTTGGACCAGATATCAGTTGTGCTTGACAGGGATCCCAGAGATAAAGGGCGCGTTGTAGAGGATTTAATTTCCAGATTAAAGGGCTTGGGGAAATATTTGGAAGATGGGTTAGAAAGAACTGACAGACCTGTAAAACTTTGGACTAAGAGGGAAATTGATGCAGGTGAAGGGTTTCAGGATGCTGTCAGCGGTGTAAGAATATTCGCAGAAGAGGCAGGATACAGAAACATGTCTAAATTGAATGCTGCTTTGGAATGGGCTAGTTTTAATGCAAATGCATACCTAGATGATTTAAGAGCTATGCCAACAAGAACAGAATTGAGTATAGGGCCTGAAGCAACAGAGCAATTATTTAGGAGCAAGGGCATACTATTGTCTCCAGGGGAGATACACGCGATGGCGATGGAGCATCTCGTAGAATTAAAAGAAAATGTTGATAGATTAAAGGCTGACATAGTTAAAAAATATGGATTGGATCCTAGCCTATCAATCCAAGATGTTTCAAAGTATTTGAAAAAAAGGTTTCCTAGCCCTGCTGGCAAAGTGGTGGAATTTGCGCGTGGACTTTGCAAACGCTCAGAAGAATTCGCATATGAGAATGGGTTGGTTAGAAGATTAGACAATGCATCAGTTGAAGTGAGAAGCACACCAAGCTATTTACAACCTGGTATACCTATTGCTGCTGTATACACGCCGGGAGCCTTTTGCAGCGGTGTTAGGAAAAGTGTTTTCTTTATCACTGAATTCGATGGGGTTGAAAAAGATCTAAACCAGTTAAACACACCTTCCATAGCAGCGCATGAACTGAGCCCAGGTCACCATTACCAACATTCAAGAGCAGTTGAGAATCCGTCATTAGTTAGGGCATGGATACGACCAATGGATTTAGCAGAAGGTTGGACAACAAGGGTTGCTGAGCAAGAGATGACAGCAAGAGGCTTCATGGGCAATCCAGAATTATTTTTGGAAGAGACATATGAATCAATGGTAAATGAAATGAGGTTGCCAGCAAGGGTTTGTTTTGTTTTGGCCAATCTCACAGGCGATAGGACTTACTTCAATAATAGCCTTGGAATTACGGTTACCAGCGCAGATATGTTGGATGCTTCAACAGAACTTTACAGAGGTGTCACAGGATTTAGTGAGAAAAGAGGTAGGAGGGATGTTGAGTTATTTTGTTCACTTGGAACATATGGGGCTCTTTATCTTGTTGGGAATGTTTTATTTAGGCAAATGGAAGACAAAGCAAAACAAAAACAAGGAGACAATTTCAGGCTGCCAGATTTCTGGGAATCAATTGTAAAAGAAGGCAATATGCCGCTATCTTATATCGACAGGGCACTGCAATACAAAGGCGTGTTGTAGGAACTAAATTATAATTTTATTGAGTTCTCTTATTTTGTCAAAATCGTTATCCTTTGTTATTAATACACTTTGGTTCTCTATTGCTTGCGAGGCTATTAATAGGTCGGCTAGAGGAAGCTCATATTTTTCTTTTAGCCAAACCAATATGCCTGCTGTTGTTTTGGTTGTTTGGATTATGGAAAACTCTTCGATAAAAGAAATTGCCTTTTCTTTATTGCGGATGTCTTTTTTTCTTATTCCATATAGAAACTCGAAATAGGATATAAAGGTAATGGCCGGCCTTTCTGG
>JACQNV010000051.1 GCA_016202865.1 Candidatus Aenigmatarchaeota archaeon | reverse complement strand
TTCTAATATCTTTAGCTTTTAATAGTGCTTCTATTATTAAATCTTTTCCTATCCCAGCCTGCTCGGCTGTTACAGGCGCGCCAACTTCTTCCAGCAGAGATTTTATATTTTTCCAATCCTGCCCCTGCAAATAAGCAAAAATAATCGCCCCCAAACCAACCTGCTCACCGTGTATCCCCTTACTACCCAAACTATCCAAAGCATGAGAAAACATATGCTCTGCGCCAGAAGCAGGCCTTGAAGATCCTGCAAGCGTCATCGACATTCCTGAGTAAAGCAGTGACCAAACAAGATTCCTCATACCCCCCTCAGATTTGCTCCTTATGGCCTTTACACTTGAAGAAACTAATTCAGCAGACATCAAAGCAAGTTTGGCCGCCCCCTCATCATATTCCTCGCCTTGTTCCTTGGCCAACCTCCAATCAAAAACAGAAGTGTAATTGGAGATTATATCAGCTGCCCCAGATGCAGTCAGCCTATAAGGCGCTTTGGAAAGTATATCCAAATCAGCAATCAAACCAAATGGTGTTGTTGCGCTAAAAGATTTGCTAACATTGTTTTCTGTTATCGAAGCGTTTTTTGAGACAATTCCGTCGTGCGAGCATGCAGTTGGTATTGATATGAAAGGTATTTTTTTATTATGGGCAGCGAGTTTGCCAACATCAATAACCTTGCCGCCGCCAACAGAAATTATGCAGTCAACCCCTTCAGCTTCTGCCCTTTTTACCTCTTCAATCGTAGAACCTGAAATAGAAAACAGCTTCCCTTCAACCTGTTTGCTTACAAAATCGCCTGCTATGTCCTTGGTTATTGGATCAACGACAACCAAAACCCTTTTGCCTAAACCAGACACAACACCAGCTATTTTATTTACGGCTCCCTTGTCAATCAAAACCTTCCTGGGTAGTTCTGAAATCTCCATAAACACTTATTTCTTAGTTGGTAATTTAAAAGCAGATTTAAACACACAACCATTTACTATTGACTAATGAAAAGAAGCATAGGGGGAGTATATTTATAAATCCTAGAATTTTATACTTAACCAAATACTGACGCCTTGAGTTGGTTTCAACTATGGTGATCAGGAGGTAAAAAGATAAATATGGCAAAAAAGAGAAAGAAGAGCGCTAAAAAATATTATTCCTTGAGAAAAGGAAACAGAGAGCTCAGTGTCTTCACAGGCAGATCGCCAAGACAGGCTGCACTAAAAGCAGCAGCAAGGGGAGAGTCTGATATAGTCCTGAGAGAAAGAGGAAGAAGAAACAGAGATGGAACATACACATTACACAAGTTCAAAGGCGGTAGAAAGAAAGTTTCGTCTCCAGCAGACAGGCCAGAATGGCTACCAGCAACTGTTTGGAAAGCAACAGTTAGAAAAACCGGAGTCCAAAGAGTTAACAAAGTTTAATTTTTATCCAATTGGGGATTAGGCAGCGTAAATCGTCGCCTTTCCCCCTTTACTATTTTTTTAAATAATAATTCCACCAGTCAAAACGCTGAGCAGGAAAGCTATCAAAAAAACAGGCGCGAACCTTATACCTTCCTTTATCCACACATATTTTGTTTTTATCCTCTTGATTTCCTGTTTGGTTACTCCTGTCCATCTACCATTCAAAATCACATCACCGGGCCTCAAGTTTTTAGTCAAAACTTTTTTCTTGAAAACAAATTTTTCTATAACCTTTGAGTAGTCGGAAAGGACAACCAAGCCCACAAAAGCCAAGGGCAAATATAAAATGTAGCCTGTGAACTCGTAGCCAATTGTAAATAAATAAAACAAAGAGCAGACCGCTGAAAATAATATCACACAGGCAATCTTCAGTTTGTATTGAATCTTTATCTGGGCAAAAAACTTCTTTCTGACCTTATTATTTCCAAACCCAATTACAAAGGAATACAAAACTGTGTAAACCAGGGAAACTATGAGAAAGTCGAGAAGTACAGACAGGAAAAAAAAGTTGCTTATTTTTTGAGTGAGTAAAATCGCTAGCGGTGAGATAAATCCCAAAGCCCCCAAAAGCCATGTGTCTCCATCCCCCCACTGTTTGAGAAAATACAAAACATATCCCAGTGCAAGAAAACCGACACCATAGATTGCCGAGTTAAAAAGTAAATTAAAATTGCCATCCTGAATACCGATAGCTCCAAACAAAACAACAGAAACTGATATCAATCCAGTGGGTATCCACCCGCTAAATTCTGTTTTCTTCAAATCGAAGTACCCGGCCAATCCAAATCCGATGATCCCAGCAACCAAAAGAACAAATTCAAGCATATTATGTTTTTGGTCTTGGTGCCTTTTAAGCCAGAAATAAATATGTTTTGTGATCTGATCCCAACTCAAACCGGTTGAAAGAAAACATTAGTAATATATAGGGGCAATATAGTATATAGTATAATATGAAAGCACACTTTTTTCTCATAATCACCGTTCTATCTGTCCTGTTACTATCTGGTTTAGCCCTTGCTGACCCAATAGAACTAAAGCTGGAAAAAACAAATATCACACTCAAGATGGGCGAACAAATATCAATACCAATCAAAATAACAAGCACCTTGAACTTCACACCACAAACAATCACTCTATATTCTGAACCGGCTATCCACAACGAATGGTTGGGCATTGACAAGAGTCAGATCGAGCTGGCTCCAAACAAAACAAAAGAAAATGCAACAATAACAATCTTCGCTTCTAATGACATCGGAAGATTCAGCTTCAATATAGTGGCTGAAAACAAGAATGCTCCTGATGTAAGGTCTGTTGCAAAATTAAATGTCTTGTCCATACCACCTGACAGCTTCCTCGTGACAGACTTCTCTGCGCAAAAAGAAGGCTCAGAGGCAAGGTTCAGTATCGAGCTGAGAACAGTGGATACAAAAACAGCCAACATATTAGTTGAGCTAGCCAACGACCAAAATTCTGTTGTAAAATCCATAAATTTGTCCAAAGAAATAAACAACAAAGACAGGATAACTGACTCAATAGATCTTTCAAACATGATTGCAGGAAATTACACGCTTACACTTAAAGTCCTCGGAACAAAACATGTAAGGACTTACAAACTTGAAATATCAAAACTAGACAACATAAACCAGACAAGGGCGGTGGCGCAAACAAGTTTCTTGGGCGAAGATGTGATAGTCTACATAACAAACAAAGGCAACAAGGAGGAAACAAACATAAAGATACATGAGGAAGCCCCAAAGAGCGCAATAGTCACATTATTTTCCAACGGAACAAGAATTGCAGATAGGGGTGACAATGCAGTCTACGAGTTTACAATACAAAAGCTTGGTCCTGGGGAAACAGTATCCCTTTCATACAGGATAGAAAACTGGCTAATTGTCATTGAGATCGCTGTGGCGGTTATAATATTAATAATATTGGCTGTATTATTCACAACAAGGGCATCCAAGCCATTGATCAAGAAAAAACACATAAAGAGAGGGACAAACAGCTTCACTGTTGTTGTCGAAGTTAAGGCGCCAAAAACAAGGGGTTTGGGTGAAGTAAAAATAAGAGACTGGGTTCCTGCATTAGGAAAAATCCATGATACACATGGCGGGGTTAAGCCAACTGTTAGAGAAGCCTACAACGGAACAGAAATATTATGGGATGTTGGCAACCTGAAATCGGGAGATCACAGAATATTCAGTTACTCAGTTGCAGCCTCTGTCCCAACAATGAGATTGCCAAAGGCTTACATGGACTTCTTGGACGGCAAGAAAAGGAGCAGGCTTTACTCAAACGAAGAGATTGTGGGGCAATAGTAAAAACCATATCCAGCCACTTTATGCCATCTGTAAATATCTACACTAAAAATAGAAG
>JACQNV010000049.1 GCA_016202865.1 Candidatus Aenigmatarchaeota archaeon | reverse complement strand
GTGGTACTCCTGCCTGAGCGTCTATTTGATCTTGAGCGAATCAGAGAGGGCAGCAAGCCATTAGATCTTTCTCATGTCGAACAATGGGTTCAACTTGGTATCATCGAGAAGGTTGGTAAAACGAGCCTCACATATTCAAATTCCATAGATAGGAACAATTCTATTGCCTCAAGTGCAAAAATAACAGTTGTCTTTGTCGGCCCTAAAGGGAGGCCAGTGGAAATACCTGACGATGTTAGGAAGAGACTGAAAGGTTGTGTGGACACTCAAATTGAAAGATATGATGACTTTGGAGCCCCCATTAAAGATCGTGATTTTAATTGGAGGTTATTAACTGATGATCGCCTACTTCCACCGTAAAACCACAAACATATGGTCCTTCTCAAGCGGATCCAATTCCACCTTTTCAACAACCTTAAAATGCTTTGATAATTTTTCCAATTCCTGTTTGTAAATCTCTCTGGGATCCTTTGTGACATCTATGGATCTTGATTTAATCGCAATCATTGCAGTCCCTTGAGGCTTTAAAAACTTCTCGCAATTTCTTATAAGGATTTCGGATTGGTCGTCTGTGGCAACATCTTGGTAAACAATGTCTGCTTTTTCGATCCAGTTGTAGCTGTCAGGAAGCCGCGCATTTGCAAGAATAGGAATTATGTTAGGCCTATCGCCTGCAAGAACATTCAAATCCCTCACAGACCGCTCTGAAATTTCCACAGCATAAAGTACACCCTGCTCGCCAACAATATCGCTGAAGTGGCTTGGTGTAGTTCCTGAAGATGCGCCCAAATACAAAACTTTATCGCCAAACTTTAAAGGAAATGTTTTGAGGCCTTTTGTAATTGCTGCGGCAGCCTTGCTCTTGTATGCAATCCATTCCCTATACTCAACACCCTTAATCTTGAATAGTTGCTCTGTGTAAACTTTTTTGCCTGGGGACAAGTTTCTTGTCAACAGTTTATTGCCTTCTTTCCAGACGCCAGAAAAGATTTCTTGCATACTCTGTTTTGTAGAACAAGCTTAAAATAGTGTATAATAAAATCCTACTCAATCATCGGAGGCCCCATTCCATGCTCTTGTGCTCAACTCTTTTTAGTATATTGTGATTCAACACCTGCCATACAATCATTTGCACATGGATTATGGCTATACAAATCACCGCATAATTTGGGACAATATTCCAACCTTTCCTCATAAGTCATTCTTGTAATATTTTTTTCAGATATGTCAACAGACTTGACTTCGGAAAGATCAGCCAAGCTGTTTGCCTTCACAAACCTGTCTGATATTGTGTATAAAATCTCGCCTATGTATAGCGATCTTTGGACAGCATCGCCAGCCCCATAATAGTAGTATCCACTTTTCTTGAATGACTCTTGATCAACAACATGCGTTATCCTACCTTTCAACACAAACCCTTTGTCCAATGTCAGCTCAAACACATATGCGCCTTGGAATGTGTAATCTCCATACTGAGGACCAAATCTATCAACAGGCTCTTCTGTTTTGTCTTTTATCTCAGCAAGCAAGACAGGTATCACCAATAAATTTTTCTCCTTGCTAAACAAGAAAGCTTTGTGATCCTCCAAAGCAAGCGATTCTGTTCCCCTGTCACCAATCAAAAATTTAGACATTTCTTTTGGGTTTTCTGGATCAGTCACATCAAACAAAGCCAGCTTAACTCCTTGATACCATGCGAAATCTAAATCCCTCTGATCCTTTAATTCTTCTGACGCCTCAATTGTGTTTTTCCCAATTCCAATTATGTGGTTCTCGTCATACGGGTGTAGATAATCTGAATAGCCGGGTATTTTCAGTTTACCCAAAAGCTTTGGGTTTGCAGGATCTTTCAAATCTATAACAAACAGCGGATCCACTTTCTTGAATGTGACAACATAAGCCCTTTCCCCTAAAAATCTTGCAGAGTAAATTTTCTCACCAGGAGCCAAATCCTCAACTTTACCAATAACATTAAGATTACCACTCCCATCATCACCCAAAACATAAACATGGTTTTTGGATGTCTTGCTCCGTACATCTCCTGTTGTGCTTGCAGTCCTGAAATACCCATTAAACTCATCCATTGAAAACTGATTCAAAACATGGCCTGGAAACTCCCCTTTAGCCACAGCCTTTATCTCACCGCCAGAAATCGAGATCTTGTAGACAACTGTCTTTTCTAAATCCTTACCCAAGTCCATGACCTTTTCTGCAAACTTCTTTCCATATGCTTGGTTTTCTTCCCGAGACAAGTCTTTTGTATAGTTGTATAATACATTAATTATATCAAGCGATGTTTTATAATAATCTTTGCCAGATTTGCCTATCTCAGTTATTTTAGCCGCAACATCTTGTGGTAAAATATCAACTAAAACTTTTACCAATACATTCAAAGACTCTTTATTACTGACCTGCTTCTGGTGTGTTATGTAGATATTGTCCAGAGACACAAACATGTCCTCGGTGTTTGCAAGCAGGAAGGTTTTTGTTTCTGGTTCACTGTTGATGTCGTCTAAATTCAAAGCTCCAACCAGTGTGAACATGTACGAGTTTGCTGGCTCGTCGAAGTAGTATATTTCAGCATCACCTGTCTTTCTATCCATAGGCAAAATAACATTGTCGTCCCAAACACGACTGTTAACCACAAAATAAACCCTGTTTCCGATCATTCTCGAATCAAAGTATGAGCCGTTTAGTTCTATGTTCTTTTTCACTGAAGGGTTTGCCCTGTCTGTTATATCATATACCCTGACAAACTCCTTTGACTGGTATCTTGGATAATATCTATCATCTATAACCATAGAACTTGCATATACAGGCCTTTCTATATTCTCCCTTCCAAAAACAACCAACCTGTCCTTATTCACAAACATTTCACTCACAGTGCCATTAATTTCTATTGTTGAGAGTGCTTTTGCTCCATCAACTGGATATGCTTCCACAATCACAATCTTGTTGCTGCCAGAAATCGTATAAATATATTTTCCATCTGTCTTAACAATGTCCGCTTCATCGACACCCCTGACTTGTACATTGGTTTCAGAATAATCTGGAGTTTGAGCTGTATCGCCTTCTTGAATAGCTGTTGCAGGCAAAGCAGTGGACTTAACAAGTGTTGTCTGTTCAAATAGGTTACCGTCATAATAACCGCGACCTGCGGTGTTATTGCCAATAAAGCTCTTGACTTCTTCCAGTGAAGAGAATTTTTTCAAGCTGGATAGTTCTACCTTGCTGACACCGCTAGTTGGTGGTTTAGGTCCAACCGCGCAACCGCTAACAAAAACAATCGCAATGATTATCAAGACCGCTAAACTCAGCTGAAAATTGCCTTTGCTAGTTTCGCCCCTTTTCCTATTCATGATTGAATTATGGAATGCCTGATATATTAACACTATCTATTTTGTTAGGTAAAAACCGAAAGCTCGAAACCAGTTTTTATATTTCCAATTCCATAGTATAAACATGAAAAAGCTCATCCTTCTTATCGCTGTCCTAATCTTATTTTCGGGGTGTGCTACCCAACCAGCAGTAACCACACCATCAAATACTGTCCAGGCAACCACACCATCAAATATAGTACAGATTAATCAGACAAATGAACCCACACAAACAAATTACCAAACAAGCCAACCAACACCCACAGTCGCAAAAACCACACTAACAAAAGTTAATTACCCCTCTGACAAACCAGTATTTGCAGCAAACACAAAAATTCAGGGAAAATACATTTTAATAGGCGAAGATTTCACAGGCAAACCTGTCGACACTTTTAGTTTTGAATATTCTGCAGATGGTTCAAACTGGAAACCAATAGAAGGCTACAAGCGCGGACTTAGAAGCGATGCTGACATTATTTGGGATACAACAGCAGTAGATAACGGTGACTATAAACTGAGATTGACGGTAAATTATAAAGACGGGACAAGCCTAGTAAGCGACACACAATCTGTGGCAATAGACAATTCCATTGGTGTCAGCTCTTCATCTTTCTCCACCTTTGAGCAGACGGGCGAAAATCCAATCAAAGATGGGGATGTTGTCAAAACCAGCAATCCACACATAATAATTGATCTAGCGTATAAAAATTCCATCAACGGTTTCCTGGAAAGCGAGAACAGCCTCGACTTTTTTGTGAATGGCAACAAAGCATTTAGTTGGACAGGCAGCAACATGGACATGTACTCTGCGTGGAGAGACCAAAAGGAAGGCAGTATCTACACAGCCAAAATATCAAACAACTTTGAACTGCAACAAGGTTGTAATAGCTTGGTTTTAGCCAATAACAACGGCAAAAGATTTGCCAACATAAACATCAAATTTTTACCAGAAGGTCAGGCAGATGACGGCAAGCCCTGCAAAACAACATGCGGCTGCAAATCGATGCAGGTAAGGACAGAAGGAGAGTCCGAACAATATGATGGTTATGTCAAACAGAGTGGTGAGGTGAGACCGGGAAAACTTAAGTTAGGCTCCCTAAAGGAGGAAACAGATACAACAATAAAGATTGGTTTTTCACTTGAAGTCGCCGCTGAGATTGAGGGCGATCCAGATGCGTGTACAGAAGGCCAGAAAGTCAAGTCAACAATAGAGCACATATTTCCAAATGGGAGAAACGAAACTGTGCATTTCAACGGTCACATACCAGGATTCGAGCCAGGAATGAGGGAAAATCCAACTGCGCCAAACGGACGATACCCATTTAGCGGCGAGGAGTATGGAGATGACGATTTCAATAAACCTAATAGCTTGAAACTACACTTTCATGACAGGATCACATGGTCAGACTGGCCAAGATCAAATCTGGCAAAGTCAATATTGGGCAGTTACAAGAGAGACGATGCATTTATTGCAGAAGTGTCTGGAGAAACAGGTTCCTGTAGATGCGAATTCAAACACAAGATACTCGTAGAAAAGGTTGCAGACGGATTTAGCGCCGAAAATAGTTTGTATGATATTACCTGCACGCCATGAAACTATACCTTCTTTATTTGGTCATCCAATTCCTTTTTCATCTTCTCGCCATCATCCCTTTCAGAATAAGCATCAATTCTTGCAGCCAGGCTCAATTTTGCAGCGATTAACCTAGCTATCTTGCCCTTCTTATCGTTTGGTGCCTTTTGTATTGCTGGGTGAGCAAACAAAACTCCGTATTTTGGAGCTTTCCCCTGACCCTTCAAGTGCCTGAACAATGATTTTTCTGCGCCCAATAATTGGATTGTAGATGATGGCATCCTCGCAATTTTATCCAAGCCGCCTGCGAGCTGTAAAATTCTGGAAGCCAGCAAAGAACCGGCAATAGCAGAAAGATTAGGTATTGTCTCCTTTGTTATTTTTTCCAAATATTTTGCAAGATTTTCCCTTAAATTATAACAGTTTACAAGATTGGAAGCCAGGTTTTGTAGTGCTTCAACATCTTCCTTTCCCAAATCTGCTCCGGAAAAGCTCTTTGTTTTTATTTTCTCATCTTTAACATTATCCCTGTGACCATATTTTGAAATAAGCTCTACAAACTTTTCATTTGACTGTATTGCCCTCACAATTTCAGGCGAGTGAAACCCATACCACTCCTTAAGCCTCTCTGTAAATGTGTTTGTTGATTTATCCAGCTCATCTATCACACCTATAACGCTCATTATGATCCTGTCTTTTTTCGGTTTTTGCAGCTGCAGCTTGTTAATTTCTATATTAACCTTGCTCAAAAACTGGTTAAGATCTTGCTGGTTTGGAGCAAATCCGAGATCCAATGCAAGCTTTCTAAATTGATCGTTCAAAACTTTTACTCCAATATGGTTTTTTTCCTGTATGCAATTTATCCCTTCTACAGTAGCTGTTTTCTCCAGAACAACCTCCTTATAGTTGGAATTTTTAAGGTCCTCTATTACCTTCTTCTCCTCTTCCAAAAGTCCAGACTCCTTTAACTTTTTCGCAACTTCTAGCGGGTTTTTCTGAAAAAGTACATAGGTTAGCGTATTCTTGTTACCATCAAATGCAAATACGCCGATGAAGTTTGTCGCTATGTAAGCTTTCATAAGATAACTATTGATTTGATAGATAGGAATTTAAATAGCCAATCATATCCAAAGCCCTTTTGGGATTACCCCTCCCTATAGGATAGTAACACGGGAAAACTTTGTATTTCTTTCTGTTAACTGTACAGTCATAGAATTTTGGTTGCCGAGATTTAGTGGTTTCTCTGTAAAGTTCTGACATCTTAACATCTTGTTTTAGCAAAGCTTGAGTTGGTAACAAACCAAAGCTGACTATTAACTTTGGGTTTACCAGTTCTAATTCCTTATGAAACAAATGTAATTGAGAGTTTATTTTTGAAATTGTAGGCAATCTCGCGTCGCTGCCAGTACATTTCACAATGTTCGTTAGATATAATTTCCTATCCTTCAAATAATCCAAGACCTTTTGTGTAAACTCGTAAGACCAATTATTCTCATTTGTGTTTATTTCTTGAAGTAAATTTTTATCTATCCATTCGGCCTTTTCAAAAATGTCCCAAGGCCTCTTCCTCCCTATAAACGGGAACCTTAAACCTTTCCAACCCCTGTGCGAACTGATATTCCTGGCTGTGGGGTTTATAAAAACTATCATCAGCTCTGGGTTTTTTGTTTCGCCTGCACCCAAAATGTGCTGTAGCTGGTTGCTTTCGCTTTTACAAAAAGAGCAGCTGTCTATCTCTTTCCAAACATCTTCAAGTGTGGACATAATTGGAAATGCGGGAGGCAGGATTCCTGAACCGCGGGGGCACATCCCCCTCAGTTTGAAGCTCCTCCTGATCCCCCTATTACCGGTTTTTGGATCAGAAGGTCTTGGCGATTTTTCGAACCTGCGAAGCTACTAAAGCACTGGGTCCTAAGCCCAGCCCCTTTGGCCAATTCCACACACCTTCTTATTAACCGAGTGTATGAGTAAACCCTTTCTTGGGATCTCAACACTTCTTTCGGGAAAGAAGGGCTGACTTGGGTACCCCCGCAATATTAGAAATAATAGCAGTAGACTATTTATAAAGTGAAAGTTTGACTAACTGATTAAATTAACCCAGCTCTTTTCCATCTTTTGTATATTGCTGAATATGAGTAAGGAAGGTGTCTTGAGGCCCTATACGCAGAGCCATCATAAACTGGAAATGCGGACATTATTTCGGCCACTTGAGCGTCTTCTAAAGGTTGGTTTGAGCGGTCAACAAGTTGGACACCATTAACCTTACCATATTTTTTTACAGTGTTCGGGTCATATCCCAAATCTTTTGCGGTTTTTGCAACAAAACCATTATTTTCTGCCAGTTTTTGCGCTATTCTCTGCTGTTCTTCTTTTGGAAGTGTATGAGTCCTTGTTGGCCTGTCCAAATATATTTCTGGTATTGCTTTTTGCAACAATCCTTGCCTTCTTAATGTGTGATATAAACCAGGATCAAAGTTTCGAAGCTGTCCCCTGCTCATCTCGCCATATACGTCTTGATGTTGCAAGAAAAAAGCAAGCGGGTTTCCATTATATCGTCTCCTTCCATACTTTACATAAAGTGGATTAAACTCAATGTGGATAATTGGTCTTCTAGGGATAACTATTCTCCCGTCTCTTTCATATGTTTGTGCCAGCTCCCTAATTCTACTCTGTATTAACTCTGCGTTTTCAGCTAGCCGATCCCCAGAGAGAGAGAGTGCTAATTCTCCATCAACGCGCGAAAACAACTGTTGTAATAATTTAAAATCAAGGTCATCAAGCCTCGACTTAAGGACATCTAATGCTTCTGAAACCATGATAGTTTTTTCTGTATTTTGGCCGTTAAACAAAACTTGTAAATTATTGTCTTCAGAGCCCAAGGAAACAAACACCTTACCATCTCCATCACGATGCTCCAGGTGCCAGTGATTCCTTTCTGGTCTTGGAGTCCTAATAACATCTATCCAATTGGTCACTCTTCTGTAGATTTTTTCCTGGTCTTTTTCATCCTCCCTCTGAAGTCTGGGGACAAGATAATCACAAACAGACCTCCGCTCCTTCTCACTCACGTCCAAATATCCTAGAACACCTTCAACAAAAGCCGCTATCATATCCTCATTTAACACGCATAAATAAAAACAACTTCAGCAACCAACAATCCCCAAAAACTCATCAACTGTAACTATTTTTATAAACCGAACTATTACCTGCCTTGTTGAAGCATCTCCTTAACAGCCAAAACAGCGCCTTTAGCATATGGTTTTAATCTTGGTTGTATTTGGTCTGGAAGTATTTCTGGACCGAGAATCCCAATTCCTATCGGTTTCATAAATTCAAGTTGCAGGTCAATCAGTGCAGAAATAACAGAGTGACCCATGACCAGACCGTGTTTTGTTTCACCCCTTTCTATGATCCCCAAAACAGCTATACCGTCGACCTTACCTGATTTTAAAATTCTTTTAACAGCCAGAGGCTTCTCCATTGAGCCAGGAACCCAAACCTCTTGTGTAATTTCTAGGCTATTTTCCTTTGCAACCTTTCTAGCTTCCTGAAGCATTATCTCAGCTTCTTTTTTGTGGAAAGAGCCCAACACAACTGCAATTTTATTTGACATATACTATCCAAAAAAACTTAATGCTCCCGCCGGGATTTGAACCCGGGTCATTGGTTTTCTTTTTTTCATTGTTGGCTTAAACCAACTCAACACTTTCAATAGTGCAATCGAAAGTCCAAGATCCTTGACCGGACTAGACG
>JACQNV010000053.1 GCA_016202865.1 Candidatus Aenigmatarchaeota archaeon | reverse complement strand
TCCGGTAACAGCCGAATGCTCCACCATTGAGCTACCGGGGAATAACCTTAATAAATCCTCGTAATCCTTTTCCGTTTTTGCCACGGCGGTACTTTCCGTACTTAGATAACATTTCCCTCAACAGTTGCATGGTTTCAACGCGCTCGGTGGAAGTCATGGCAAGATAGTACTTGCGGTCGAACTCGGCTGCCTCCTTAAAAGATTTTGATTTGTTCTCCCAAACCTTAGTCATGCATGTATTACCTTTTCCACATTATATCGGCCAACAGGCTCAATTTCCACAAGAGCAGCGCAGAATTTCTACTTTCCTGCCTTCGCGAGGGTGCGCCTGTAGGTTCGGTCGTCAAAGAAAAAACGCCTCTCCATCTCAGTTTGAGCGAGATCCTTAAGCCGCTTACCCTCGGCATGCAACCGAGCCCGAATGAGTCTTAGGAAAATTTCATTGTCTTCCAAAATGGCAAGCTCTCCTGCGCTTAGGTCATCGCTTCCCACCGTAAACGTGGGCCCGGAAGGAAGCCTCAGTTCGACTTCAGCATCTTGGCTGTGGTAGAACTTGACACCGACAAGACTGCCGAACTTTTGAAGATTGCCGAAGACGATCACCATCTCACGCCGGATCGTGGCTCGATCTTTATTCTGAAGGAGGTCCAGAAATTCAGCCGCCTTTTCCAAGGAAAGCCAAAAGATTTGGCTCGCCTCGGCTTCGGAAAGATAAATTAAAAGGAGCAAAAGCTTCATGGCGCGTTCGCTTCGATATGAAATCATATTTGGGAAATAAAATTCCAGTTTTTATTGTTGATGATTATACTCTTCCTGATTTTGTAAATAATAAAAGCCTTGTTTTTGTCAGTAGCTACTCTGGGAATACAGAAGAGACTCTTGAATGCTATCAGCAGGCCATGAAAAGAGGCTTAACTGTTGTAGTCATGACTAACGGCGGAAAGTTAGCAGAGCTAGCCAACCAAACCAAAATACCCATTGTAAAAATACCAACTTGCCCACAGCCCCGTCTTTCTTACGGCTACCAATTTCTTTGTATCCTGAGAATTCTAGAAAATTGTGGCTTGGTTAAAAATAACAAACAGCTTGTAGACAGCCTTGCAGTTTTTGTTGGCATACAAAGAGAAAAAATAAAATCAAGGGCGAAGGAGTTGGCAAAAAAGTTGGTAAATAAAATCCCAATTATTTATGGATCAAAAAACATGGAGGCTGCAGCCTACAAGTGGAAAATCAACATAAACGAGAATGCAAAAACGACAGCTTTCGGCAATGTTTTCCCTGAACATAATCATAATGAGTTGAATGGGTTGTTGAAGACAAATGGAAACTTACATGTGATTTTCCTAAAGTGTAAGGATGATAACATAAGAGTTAGAAAAAGAATGGATGTTGTGAAAAAATTAGCAGATGAAAATAAAATAGAAAATTCTGTGATTGAGGCAGATGGAAATAGCGCTCTGGAAAGGATAATCTCAACAATTTACTTGGGTGATTGGGTCAGCTATTTTTTGGCTCTAGAGTATGGTATTGATCCGACACCTGTAGAGCTCATTGAGAAATTCAAGAAGATGTTGGATTAATATTTCGTCATTGTAGGCTCAACTTCATCTGCCCACGCATCTATTCCGCCATCCAAATTTTTCAGTTTTGTGAAGCCGAGGCTTTTCAAATAACTGAGGGCTTGCATGCTTCTTCCTCCATGGTGGCAGTGTAAAACAATCAGCTTGTTTTTATCCAGTTCTTCGGATCTCTGTTTTATCTGACCGAGAGGAATTAGTTTCGAGCCTTCTATATGGCAGATTTGGTATTCACTCTGCTCTCTCACATCAACCAAAATAAGATCTTCTTTTTTGTCGAAAAGCTCCTTTAACTTTTTCGGATTTATTTGTTCATCATCTTCCTCAACTGGTTTTTGGCTAATCCCGCAAAACTGCTCATAATCTATTAGCTGTGTAATTGTTTTGTTGGTTCCGCATAGTGGGCAGGTTGGATCTTTCCTTAATTTAAGTTCCCTAAAACTCATGTCAAGGGCATTGAAAAGCAAAAGTCTGCCAACTAAAGAATCACCAGTTCCAAGTATTAACTTTATGGCTTCTGTTGCTTGGATTAGTCCAATAATTCCTGGCAAAATTCCAAGGACTCCGCCTTCTGCGCATGAAGGAACCAAACCATGAGGCGGCGGTTCTTTGTATAAACATCTATAACATGGACCCTTAGATGCATCAAAGACAGAAGCCTGGCCATCGAACTGGAAAATGCTTCCATAAATATTTGGTTTGCCAAGCAAGACACAAGCATCATTTACCAAATATCTTGTTGGATAGTTGTCTGTGCCGTCAATCACAATATCATAGTTTCTTATTATATCCATCGCGTTTTGGGAAGTTAGTTTAGTCTCGTGTAAAATAATATCAACATTTGGGTTAACAGCTTTTAGTTTTTGTTTTGCAGCCTCCACCTTTTTTTTGCCAACATCCTGAGTTGTGAAAATTATTTGCCTGTGAAGGTTTGTGTGATCAACAACATCAAAATCAACAAGGCCAATTTTTCCAACACCTGCAGCTGCAAGGTAAAGGCTTGTTGGACACCCTAAACCGCCAGCTCCTACAATCAAAACCCTCGCCCTCTTTAGTTGTTTTTGGCCTTCAACACCGACTTCCGGAATTATTATATGCCTGTTATATCTTTTTGTTTCCTCGTCTGTCAAGCCGTCAATTATAGTTTGTATAGGGTGTTGTGCTTGAGGGGCAGTATTTTCTGATTTCTGTGTCTCTGTTACATGGTCAGAATCTGGGCCAACAGGAACCTGGTTTTCAAGTTTCTTCTTCTTTTTAAAAAGGCCCCCAGCAATTGAAGGGACAATGGTTATTACATCAGATTTTTTTACTGGTGTCTCCAGCTTCTGCAAAAATCGCACATCTTCCTGGTTGAGATAAATATTCACAAAACTTCTGATGTTGCCATCTTCTGAGTATATGTGTTTTCTAAGTTCTGGGAATCTAAAAGCAAGATCTAGCATGACCTCGTTTATGTTTTTCCCCTCCACTTCAACAGAGGACTTTTTGTCTGTGAACCTCTGTAATGCAATTGGAATTAAAACTTTTACTGGCATAGGCTAAGTATAGTATAGAACGGAGGTTTTAAATGTTATTAGTTTACAAAATAGACTCTTCTTCAAAACCAGACCTATCATCTTTTAGGACCCATGATTTTACAGAGTCGGATTTGCCTGATTTTACAGAAATTATTAAATAAGAAAAAAATGGCCAGGAGTTTTGCCTGTCAAATTCTGAAGGCATTGATGGGTGTTCTGGATGAGAGTGTGCAATGCCAATTATTTCCATCCCATTTCTTCTGCACCACTTTTCTATTTCGGAGTATTTAGCCGGGTCTACAAGATATCTCCTTTTCCTATTATCTGTCGCAATATTCTTTACGACCGCGATTTCTTTGAGTGTTTTAACATCGTTTTCTATAACACCAGTCAATATACAGCAACCCTCTTCCGGATAGCATGATTCTAAGTGTAATTTTATTTTTCCTAGTTGTGATATATTTAGTTTTAATACCATATTACTCATCCCAAAATTTCTCGCTAAGATATTTATCTGCCGAGTCTGGTAGTATTGTTACAATTAACCCATCATCCAATTCTTCTGAGAGTTTTATACAAGCCGAAATGGCTGCCCCAGAAGAAATTCCAATAAGCAAACCTTTCTTTGCAAAAAGCTTGACCATTTTATAAGCATTCTCTGTCTTGATTTCAAGTTTTTTGTCAGCTAAATTGGGATTGTAAATTCCTGGTACGATAGCGGATTCCATGTGTTTTAACCCTTCCAAACCATGAAATGGGGAATCTGGTTGTATTTCAATCAACTTAATTTTTGAGTTTAATTCTCTAAATCTTTTTCCACAACCAACAAATGTGCCCGATGTCCCAACTCCTGAAACAAAGTGTGTGAGCTTGCCTTTTGTCTGTTTCCAAATTTCTTCTGCTGTGCCAAAGTAATGTGCTTTCCAGTTTTCCGGATTGTTATATTGATCTGGATAGAAGTAGTTTTCCGGGCTTTCTGCAAACAGTTTTTTCGCTTCTTTTATAGCTCCATCTGTGCCTTCTAGACCGCTTGTCAGAACAAGGTTTGCTCCATATGCTTTCAGTATTTTCTTCCTTTCTTCTGAAGCGTTTTCAGGGAGGCAGAGTTTTACTTTGTAACCAAGAGCGGCACCTATCATAGCATAAGCAATGCCTGTATTTCCTGAGGTTGCGTCAATGATGGTTTTGTTTTTCGTTAGCTTCCCGGATTCTATGCCTTCTAAAACCATTCTAGCAGCAGGCCTGTCTTTTACAGAACCCCCAGGATTACACCATTCTGCCTTTGCAAATATTTTCACTTTCTTCTTTGTAGAGACAAAGCTCAGATCCAATACTGGTGTGTTACCTATTCTGGATAGGATGTCGTGCATAGTTGTGTTATTGTATTAAGCGATAAAAGAGACGCGGGTATATATAACAGTGTTATATCCATATGTTTTAAAAAGCTATTATATAATAATTAACCAAACACAGACAGATACTGATAATGTCAGTGTCCAACAAAGATTTGATGACTAAGCTTGAAAGGGAAACCCGATTGAGCTATGAAGGAGAGATGAAATTATGGGAAAACCAGCTTTTGTAAAATTTGAGCAAACCAAAGATCTTGCAGACAAAGTATATGAAGCTCTAGAGTTGGCAAGAAACTCTGGAAAAATGAGAAGAGGAGTCAACGAAACAACCAAGGCAATTGAACGAGGACATGCAAAACTAGTTGTAATGGCAGAAGATGTGACACCAGAAGAAATCCTTATGCATCTTCCAATATTATGCCAGGAAAAACAGGTCCCATTCGCCTATGTGCCGTCTAAATTAGAGCTTGGTAAAGCCTCAGGAATAGAAGTTCCTACATCCTCAGTTGCAGTAACAGAAGAAGGCGAAGCCAAAAAGCACATCTCAGACTTGTCTTCCAAGATCAAGGCCCTTTTAAAATAACTTATAAATACAAAACACTATTGTTTATAGATAAGTATGGCAGATGGAATACCAGCTAAAGTAATTCAGGTTTTAGGAGCTCTAGGAGTTAGAGGAGTTTCCAGAGTCCGCTGCAAAGTCATGGATGGCAGGGAAAAGGAAAAAACCCTGATCAGAAATGTCATCGGTCCAATAAGAAAGGGCGATGTTATTGTTCTCAAAGAAACAGAAATGGAGTTCGGCGAAAGGCTAGGCGGTAGGTAAATTATGCCAAAATGCACATTCTGCGGAAACAATCTTGAACAGTTAAAAGGCAAGCTTTTTATAGACAAAGCAGGCGACTCCTCTTATTTCTGCAATTCAAAGTGCCAGAAAAACTTCAGGCTTGGCCGACTGGGAAAGCGCGTAAAGTGGACCAAGAAGTTTATTAAAGGCGTAAAAACAGCAAAGGAGTAGTTATACACTTTCTCTTTTGTAACTTCTAAAGAAATGTATAAATCAATGAGGAAGACAATTCACTAAGAGGAGTTCATGGATAAAAAAGAAGCGAAACATTTTTTCAAGCCCACATGGAAAAAGTTCATCATCCCGCTTGTCCTTATTTTGCTGCTTCTAGTTTTAGTCAGCAATTTCAATGCGATAGGAACTTTCCTTGATAAATATTCCTGCGAATCTGAAGCTTTGTATAGCGAATATGACCAATATAAAAAAACCAATAACACAGAAGGCCTAAATCAGACAGAAGTACAAATAAAAGAATTAGGACAAAGGATGGTTCGGGATGCGCCTCAAGGAGGCATAGTCCCAATAATCTCTTTGTACACAGTTGGTGTAATCGATCCACTTGTCCCATTCCCATGCCTTATGATAGAAGGCGAGTCACCATTCTGCCAATTCTATGTAAATGAAACAACACATGCCTGCATGGTGAAATCAATAGAAAACACAAAGCTCGAGGACTTCAACAACACAGCCTTGAGGGACATAAAATTCTCAATCAGACCTTACATAAACCCTTCAGCCACAATTTTAATAGTAAACATAATAGTCCTGATCATAGAAGGCTACCTTATTTCTGTCTTGATACAATTCATTTACACAAAACAAAAGAATAAAAAGTCTGCAAACAAAAAAACTAATTAATATGTTCCAAAAAATCGGCAGGTATATAGCCCCCTATGTTTTGTCTGCAGCTGCTTTTCTTATGCCGGGTTGTCCAGATTCTAACTCTGGTAGCCAGCAAACTAAACCACCACTTCTTGCAATACCTGGAGCTGAACAGCCTGTTCAACATCCGCAGGAAACGCCTGTTTTGGACCAAGAATTACCAATAAACCAAAGTCAAGATTATAGGACAGTTTCAGCGACTAGAAATGTCAGAAATGGGAATAATGTATTTCCAGTAAGATTCGAAGTTATTGGACCAGAAAGAGTAAAGAGAGGAGAAAAGGCCACATACACCTTAGACCTTTCTGATATATCCTTAGAATATATTGCATTGGGCGCAGCTGCCCCAAAAGCAGATGTTGAATTCTTTCCAGAAGGTAGAGCCTTTAGGAAGACACCACCACGCGGCGATTTAGTTGCTACAACAGAAACAATGTACCCATTTCAGCAATTTGCAAAGTTACTTCCTGGGTATGAAGAAGCGCTTGCAGAACATCAAGACGATTTGGGCAAAATATCCAGATTTGGAAAGGACAGAGTGAAAGCAGAAATAATTCCACAACTCCCAAATTGGTATTCAAATCGCGATTATAGACAATCTGATTTCAGTTTGTTTACAATTTCAGGCGAACTTGGTTTTAGGGGAGCCAGACAGGAATTTGTTGTCTCAGCCCAAAACGACACAGAACTGAGATGCTTCGCTTTTGTGAACCCGTGGGGAATAGACGAGAATCTTTTAATGACAACAGCATTCCCTATAGATGTTATTGAAGATGTTGAGGAGAGTACAAAAGAATCCAGAAATGCTGAAAAGCGTCCACTTAAATTTGGTAGATTCCCCTTTGATATAAGACAGATAAGCTCAGACAAAATATCTTTGGAGAGAGATGCTGGTAGCTATTCTTTTTTAGCTTTTGGTCCAAATAGAAAACTTGCCTATCATTTTGTAAAGAGATCAAATTCTGATGGTCAATCAAGACTTACTGTGGGCGATATTGAAAGTGGTTCAACAAAAGCAATAGAAGGTGGATTATTCTGGCAAGCCAAATGGTCTCCAGATGGAATGAAACTCGCATATAATAGTAGTGATGGAATGCTTGTTGTAGCATATGTTGGTAGCAATAAAAAAATACCTATTCCAGAAAAAAAGGTCGATTTATCTAATGTATCTTGGACTCCCGATAGCCAACTATTATTTTCAAGACCGGTTAATAATGTGACAACAGAGATATTTTTATTTGAAATTGAGTCTGGGCAAATAACACAACTTACAGAAACAGAGGAAATGGAAACTATACCTTTAATGTCTCCAGATGGGAAGCATGTATCATTTGATGCGTGGCGCGAAATTCCTGGAGGATCAATGAGCGAAGTTTATATAATGGGTAAATATGGGACAAATATAAGAAATTTGACAAATACAGAACGCGCCGGTGAGGTTTCAATAGGATGGTTTGATGAAAATCTAATTGTTTCAAAGAGAGAGTTGGGAAGCCCCATGCAAGAGTACTTAGAGATCGGTTTAGATGGAAAACAAACACTTGTTTTAAGATCGGAACATAGAATACCACCCAACAGAATCCTCTTTTCTGAAGATGGAACAAAGGTATTGTTTGTACCAGACACAGACGACGAAACTCAGCGCAGGTCTAATCTAGATGACACATTGGGAGTTTTCATAGGTGACAGACTAACTGGTGCTATAACTAGAATAGCCAGAGAAAGAATAAGCGATATCACAGCTTCTCCTAACTTCGAAGAAATTATATTCAGTGTAAAGCCTTGTCCGGCTCCCAACAATGACTGCGGTCATGTCTTAAAAAGAATCAACTTATCAGACTAGAATGGCTGAAGTCTATCTGCTGGCAGATCGTCGCTATCTATTTGTCCGCTTGCAGAACCCGGTTTAGAAGGTTTAGAAACAACCCCAGGCCAATCAGGTTCTAGATATTCTGATACTATTCCGCCAGTAACTCCGACAGCCCAAGGCAACCAGAACCCGCCTGTGTAAGCTGACACAAATGCTGTGACAGCTATTGTTCCTGCATAAGCCAGTTCAGCCTTCCAGCTACCCTTTGTGAAGCAGAAATTGGCCCCATCCTCTGTGTAACTAGCCTGATCTTTTACAGTAACCCTTATTCCCTGTATAGCGCAATTTTTAACAGTTACAGTATCCTCAGCTGTATTCTGAATAACCTTTCCATCATTCATCAAAACCCCGCAAGTATTGGTTGCCTTTGTAGCTTTTTCAGTAGCCAACTTACAGTAAGCATAAGGTTCAACAGGATTGTAAATATAATCCTCGCAATAAACAGTGGTTACTCCAACTTGCAAATTGGCCTGACAAGGCGATGCCAGATAGAAAGGAACAGTTGTTGGTGGATTTGTATCCAGCGGTTTTAGATAAGGAGCAAGCCAAGCCTTTCCCCTTGAAAATACAGTCGCCGCCTCCTTATCCAAAATGACAGGCTTTAAACTTTCTCTATAATCTCCTCTATCTTTTCCATCAACAAATGCAGTTGTCTTTTGCGGTTCAATCAACAAAGGCAAAGGCACAGGATCCCTAAACGGTTCTTTGGAGTGATATTTGAAAACCAGAGCATTCCCAAAATTTTCATATTTAGTCAATATGCTGTCCAGTAATGCAGCCAAGAATGCAAAAGAAGTTCCAAATCCAAGAACTCTTGATGCAGTGTTCACACCATCTTTGTAGCCAAGGCTGATAGCCCTCTGATTTGATTTCTCAACAATCTCCCTTCCAACCTCTGATCTTAATGTTTGTTCAATTGCATCCCTCTTAATTTCCTTTGTCACACCTTTCTCAACAACATACAGTAAAGTTTTCGCCTGAGTTGGCCTTGGTACAGCTATCTTAAGCTCCCTTTCAACACCATTCTCAACAACAAACAAACTCTTCTCCACTGTTTCTCCTGTTAATCCCTTTACACCGGTAGCCCCAGCATCTGCAGCAACTTCCTTCAAAGCAGCCTTCTTAGCCTGTCCCTTGAAAAACTCTCCTGCAGCCCTTTTACCAGCCCCCAAAGCCTGCCCAATTGGCATCGAGAAAACAGCTATAAACAAAAGATTTTTACCCCATTCCTTGAAAGATCTCCATGAGCTATCCTCTCCTGGCGGGAAAGATTGCCAATAAGTAAGATATTTTGGATCACCATATGAATAAATCCATTTCTCCAGTGTTGTAGGCACCTGTGGCAAGTGGAAGTTTTCAACCCTGCAATAATCTACCTGTGGTCCAGCCTGTACAAATATATTGGGTATCTGTGTCTCCCCTGTTATTGAGTTCCATCCACTTAATATCGAACTCCAAATATTCCCCAATGTACTGGTTGGTGCAGTCCCAATTGTTGCTGTGTTTGAACTTTTAGACTTAATAATTTCAGAACTCCCAATAACCAAACTATTATTAAAATTAGCCAAGTCATTAACATAACCGGTAACAGTGTGATTTATGAAATCTGCCCAAACAATGCCATCAGCTGACCTGAAAACTCCTGACATTCCTCCAGCAAACAAAGATTCCCCATACTTCTCAATGTCATGAACAAATAACCCAACCCTTTCCTTGGGCCCCACAATATCCCATCTATTTTTCCCATCTGACCTTACAATACCTTCATCGGAATCAAAAATATACAGGCTCCCATCAATTGCTTTTATCTCCCTGATATCTCCATGATAAAGTTTAGACCAAGAATTCCCGCCATCTGTGGATTTGAAGACACCGCCTGTTATAACCTTAACACTAAAATCAGTAATTGGATTTCCTTTATCACTATCACTAAAATACTCAGAAGCAATCTCACTTCCTGCATACAAGCTGCCTTCAAACTCAACTATTCCTTTAACATCGCCTATGCCCTCACCAAGCTTATCTGGTTTGAGATATATATGTCCTCCACTGCTGCCTTCCTCTGTTAGGGCTTTGTTCATCTCATCCTCGCTTATTCTTTCAGGGAGAAACATTCTAGAGTATACAAATCCCCATGTTTGTCCGCCGTCAAGCGATTTGTACAATCCACTCCCTATCCTTCCTGCCTCATATGCGGCCCCGCTCCTATAATCTGGCCTTCCCTCACTCAATAAGAACAAGCTGCCGCCAGCTGAAGTAACGCTAACAATATTTGTTATATCAGAGCCCCTTTCTTTGGTCTCCATCAACATCCAAGTGTTTCCCCTATCAACTGATTTATACAATCCCTTATTGTCGGCCCTGTTAAAAGCGATGAAAAGAGACTCATTGTGCTCCAAAAAACTCTTTATCATAGTTGTATTGGATAGCCCATTATCAGAAAACTTAAACACATGTTTCCATCCCTCAGCGTCGCGCCTGAAGACGCCTTTTGTTGTGCCTGCAAACAAAGTCTCATTCGAATTAACTAAAAATTTTACATCTCCTAAATCTGCCCATGCCCCAATATTTGTCCAATTCAAACCGTCTGTTGTCTGATAGACACCACCGAGACCAGCCAAATCAAGCATCTCGTCATATTCCTTTTTTTCTGGTAAAATACAGACTGCGCATTTATCCTCATAACACCTTCTTATACCATTCCTGTCCTTGTTATCCCCATCCAGCCTAATTTTTGTTCCGTACTCAGGCTTTGAATCGGGGCAAGTCCTGTCATTCACCTCGTTATTAGCCACACTATTTATCGCGCATCTAAGAGCAAGAACAGAATTTTTCGCAGTGATATCATCTGTCGCCAAATAAGTTATATTCTCCCCGCAGAATGTGGGGTTCAAATTACACCAAGCATCTTTCAATCCTTCCAAGCCTCCAAACACTATAAGCAAGAAGCCTAGAACAACAACACCTAAAACGAGCCCAATGAGTAAATTCTTCGGTATGTTAATTGCTTCTTCCATCTTAAAGACACCTGCGGTTTCGCTATAGACAGAAATTGACTGCGATCAATTCCATTCCTTTTCGGAATCTTCTTGCTTATTTTTTAGATCCAAAATATACTAAAACTACTACCTATTCTATAATAT
>JACQNV010000047.1 GCA_016202865.1 Candidatus Aenigmatarchaeota archaeon | reverse complement strand
GGTTTGCTGTAGCGCAAGCCCAGAGCCACTGGCAAAGTAAAATAAAAGAACTAAAATCACAATCTAATTAACAGGTAATAAATGGACGAACATGACGCAGTCATGTTCCCACTAAATGATGATAAACTCATATTTTGAGCAAATAGAAAAGCTATTATCGGGGTTCCCTTACATTGTTTCCATTGAATCTATATTTGATGCAATAGATGTAGACAGGGGATATTTCAGGATAAAACTAAAGCTCATAGACCAATCAGAATTATACCTTTTTGAATACGTAGAGATCGTAAACAGTAAACCCATTGTAAGTAAATACAGATACCATTGGCAAAACAATCATTCTAAACTAATAATGAGATGGGACAACGCGCCACACCACCCGGAAATTGAAACCTTTCCAGATCATATTCATAATAGAGAAGAAAGTAAAGTAGAACCAGCTAAAAGGCCAAATCTCAATTATGTTCTATTAAAAGTTTCAGAACTAATAGAATCAAAGGTAAGATAATATGCCAACCACAGAATTAATGACAATCGGAATTCCGTTCTTTTTCATACTTGCAGTAGTATTCGGATCTCTTGAATTTTCTGGTGTTTTTAAGAATAAGGGCGTAAAATTCATAATCGCCGCTGCAATAGCTTTCTTTGGCGTCAGCAACGCAACCTTTATTGAAACCATCAACCTTTACATGCCTTATGCGGCTGTCTTCTTCATAATCCTATTCTTCATCGGTTATGTGGCTAAATTTTTCAAAGTAGAAAAGGGCCAGCAAAGAGACTGGGTTTTGATGATAATCGTCGTCGGCTTGCTCTTAATTTTATTGGTGTCCATGCAAGGCAATTTCGAGCAGTATTTCAAAAACCTACCAATCAACTATGAAAACTTCCTAATAATAGTGGCGATCATATTGTTCATAGTCGCGCTCTTCGCAGCTTACAAACATGGCAGAGCTTAAATAAGTTCTACTTCTATTGTGGTCTATGGTAATAAAAACTACCAAATGTAAACTTTATATATTACCAGTTGTAATTAATTTATATGATATTCAAGGACTTCAACACCAAGTTTCTAGGCTCAAAGATAAAACTAAAGGTAGTGCTCTATATGCTTTCGGGCGCAGGCCCTGTTGGAGAAAGAGAACTGTCAAGAGCAATAAACACATCTCATGTTGGAGTAGGCAATGTTCTGAGGGATTTGGAAAGTGTCAATTTTTTGAGGAAAACAAAAATAGGCAATGTGAATGTCTGGTCTTTAAATGAAAAAAGCTTCGCCTATTCTGCCACAGATCTCCAAAAACTTGCAAAAACACAACCGCTTCCATATCTTAAAGGTGACCTAGAAGCACATTTTGGCCAATCATATGCCTACATAAAAAAAACTGTCCTTTTCGGCTCCATTACAGAAGGAACAGAAAAAGCTTCGTCTGACATAGACTTGTTTATTTTAGTTGATAAAGAAGAGCACAAAAAGGCAGCTTTGAAAATAGTTCTAGAAAAAAATGATTATTATAAAGAGAGGTATGGAAACCCAATTTCTCCAATTATTATGACAGAAAAAGAAGCTGAAAAAAATCCCAAACTAATGGAAAGTATCAGAAGGGGGTTAGTTATATGATAGTGTCTGTTGAAAAATGGAAAGGGAAGGGCGTTTACCTTGTGAGAGCAGAACAGTATTTAAGAGCCGCTGAAAACTCATTTAAAAACAACGATTGGGACGCAGCTGTTGGAAACGCAATACATTGCATCATATCTGCCGCTGACGCCTTTTGTATAGACCTTAAAAGCCAACGGTATAAGGGGACTGATCACCGGGAGGCTGCCGAGTTTTTTGCAAGGATCATCGTCAATAGCGAACACAAAAAGGCATACCAAAGGCTTTTTGATGTGATTCAGATAAAGACAGACGCTGAATATGGTGACAAAAACCTTGGCCAAAAAGAAGCCAGTTTGGCAAAAACAAACGCTGAAAGATTTTTGGGGTATGTTAAGGCATTTATATCAACTAGCTAAATAATTCAAGATATTCAAAGTTTATAAGTGTATCTGACCAATATTTGATATAAGGTAGTTAATGGTTGAACATGATGCGATCATGTTCCATTTAGTATTATGGCTGGATTAGATGTTTTACTTGGTAACATGCAACAGTTGAAGTTTTTCGACTTCCTGTTCCCATTCTTGCTAGCCTTAGCCATTTTCTACGGCGTTTTAATGTTCGCTTTGGGTCCACATGGAGCAGACAAGAAACAAATCCTTCCAAAATCTGCAATTGCTTTGATTTCCCTTGTGGCATCATTTTTTGTAATGAACTATACAGGAACAGTTGGTACAGGAATATCTACATTTTTCTCAGGACTATTTGGTGGCGGTTTGATAGTAGCATCTGCAATTTTGATAATAATTGTCCTATTCGGTCTAACAGGATTCAGATTGCATGAACAAGTAAAGGGAAAATGGCTAGGATTGATGCTTGGTATAATTGTCTTGGTTGGTGTTACAATATTCTTCGGTGCAAGTGGAAGCATTCCAGGATTACAAGGCCTTAACTTGGACAGCAACTTCTGGACAATCGTGATCTTCATAGTAATACTAATAGCTGTTCTGGCTCTATTGGGTAAATGATAACTGAATTTATCACACTAATTTTTTTCTTCTGCCTTATTTATTACATCAGTTTCTCTTTCTTCCGAGATATGTGGGTAGGCAAAAGAAAAGACCAATTTGACTGCACGCAATGTGGAGACTGCTGCAAAACTTTCTTTGTAATCCCGAAAGAACAAGACATACAAAGAATAGAAAAACACGGTTACAAGAGATCTAATTTTATGAATGGAAACAGGCTAAAAAGGATGAAAGATGGTTCCTGTATATTCCTAGAGAGAAGAAGGAAAAAGTACTTCTGTAAAATACACAAGTTTAGACCTGATGTCTGTAGAAGATGGCCATTCGCAGAATATCTTGGGGGCAGAATAGCCTTTGGTTCTAGTGGTCGCTTGAAATGTGAAGCAATAGAAAACATGAACCCGCCAAAACTGATACCAATAAGCTCTATAAAATTCAAGAAGTAGTTTACCTTTCCCTTTTCTTCAGGGATTCCACAACATCAGAAAGCGATCTTGTAGTTTCTAGTAATGCTGACAGGCTGTTCTTCATCACTGTTTCCATACCTTCCATTTTGGATGAGAGGTCGGACATGGATTCCTTGTATGTATCTATTTTAGAGGAAATCTCCTTGTCCTTATTTGTCTCTTCAAGCCTGATTTGGTTAACCCTTGTCTCCAAGCTGGCTATTCTGGACTCAAATCTTTTAACTATCTCTTCTATTTCTGCAAGCCTGTTCTCGACACCTTCCCATTTTTCAGCAACAACCTCTTCTATAAGAGCCTCTACTTCCCTCTTGTCAACCCCAGGTGCCGGTCTGCCGAAACCACCTGGTAAAGAAGGCCTTACAGGGGGTTGAGATTGTGGTATCCTCCTTTTTAATTCAGCTTCAGGAAGTCTCAAGCCATGCCTTTCAATCTCTTGTGGATAAAGAGGTTCGCCCTTTTCCCTCGGTTTAACAGATCTCTCCTTGACTGGAAACTCCGGTGATTCAACACCAGATTTTATAGAATGAGTGATTGATTTTTCTATATCAAATTCGTTATAGCCCTGTGTTTTAAGCATTTTAACTATCTCTGGTTGAGACAGTCCCTTAGCAGCCAGATTAGAAACCCTCTCAGCTAAATATTCTTGTTGAGAAACAGCTGATCTTGGTTGCTCAGTATGTGTAGGCGCATAATGTGGTTGTTCCCGATGCTCTGCTGGGTAATTGGATTGCTGTTCCCTCTGAAGTAGAGGTCCCCTTACAGGAGGTCTAGATTCTAGCGATTCTCTTAAATGAGTCAAATCCTTCGATGCCTCGGGCCTCTTTTGAAATAGCCCGCTTTTATGCCCTTCAGTTGCCGGTTTTTTCTTGCCAAATAGCGCCATAATGTCTACCTATAATATCAATATAATTGTTTTCCTTTCCTATTAAAGCCTGCTTCTTTTCTCGCTTAACATCCTCTCAACTTCGCCCCTGGTTACAAACTGGGACTTTATAGGATCGTACATCTCCAATGTCTCTTTCAAAACAACAAGTTCTGACTTGTCAATCTTCATGTTCAAGATTTTTGCAAGCTCCTTTATTTGCATTTCCAAATCAGAAACCCTCTTTTCAATGGACTCCTTAATGTTCCTCCTTATCTCGTCCAGTGATTTTTTAACAGATTTATCTTTCTCAAAGGTCTCTTCGCTTAGGGCATCTAAATTGCTTTCCAGTCCCTTTACAGAATCTTCCAAAGCCCTTATCCTTCTTTCAGCATCGCTTATTCTTCTGTCAAACCTATTCAAGATAACTGGGACATCCCGTTCACTTATCCGCGGCATGGTATAATATTAGTTTAGATTGATTATAAACATCCTTTATTTATCTGATTCACCATATTATAGTATACCAATATTCTGAGAGCTGCAGGTAGCTATATGGGCGATGATTACCAATTTGATGAAGAAACTGGGACGCTAACAGTAAACCTTTTAGGCCTTCTTTATGGCGCATCTATAGAAGATTATGAAGAAGTGATGTCGAGGGTTATCAACTATATTCTAAGAGAAAAGTCTGTGGTTTCTGTTGTTCTTCTAAAAGAAAGGGAATATGAATATGGCCCGGATCAGACAAAGATGCTCGTTGAAATCGCTGATATAATTGAAGACATCGTGAAAAGCAATCTAATCTTCCAACTTGACAATGAAAAATACACAAGGCACAATCCTCATGCTGCCAGATTTATTCAGGAGTGGACATCCAAGGCCCAGTATATAGTCTCCCTGATAAAAAAAGATCCGATAGGCGCCTATGTCGAGACCCTCAGAGAAATAAGGCATATGAATATAGGCAGGAAAACTGCGCCACCAAACCTGAGGGATGTGTATAGCGATTTTGTTGTTAAAATTCTGGAAGTTATAAAAGAAAGGTTTGAAAAAACAGAGCTGATAAAAAGGGTGATAGCCTCAGATCAGTTAGCTGGTTATAGGTTGGGGGACAGGTCAATATACCGTGACATTTTCATGCCTTCTGTCAGGCCAAATTTCATGCTTACAAGGTACATGGTTACTCCGCCTGAAAAATCCAGGGTGGTGGATAGATATACAATAGAAGGCACAGATATCGAAGTCCAGGTTTTGCGTTCTCCTGGAGAAATTCACAATATATATCACATAGTCCCGCCCGAGTTCAAGCTTTCAGAAGCCCATTATACTGTCCTAGACGCTGCAAGAAGGCAGATGATAGCCCATCAGCCAAAGTCAGCTGAGTTCGTAAAATCAGAGGACAGAAAATATATTTACAATATTGGTGAGCAGCTAATACGCGATATTGCATCAAGAACAAAACCTCAAGTTGGTTTGACAGCAGAGCAGCTGGAACAACTCGCAACAATATTGACAAGATATACAGCTGGTCTAGGTGTCTTGGAAATTCTACTTCTCGATCCGAAGATTCAGGATATCTACATAAACTCCCCAATAGAGAGAATCCCAATTTTCATAAAGCATCAGGATTTCGAGGAGTGTAAAACCAACCTTATACCAACAAGAGAAGATGCAGATGCGTGGGCAACAAGATTAAGGATATCTTCTGGCAGGCCTTTGGATGAGGCCAACCCAATTTTAGACACAGAAATGACAATTCCAGGAGCAAGGGCAAGATTCGCAGTGATTACTAAAACACTTTCGCCAGAGGGGTTGGGCTTTGCAATAAGAAGACACAGAGACAAACCTTGGACACTTCCATTATTTATAAGATCCAACATGCTGGATCCTCTCACAGCCGGTTTGCTCTCCTTTTTAATGGATAATAATGTAGGCCTTCTCGTGGCAGGCGGTAGGGGATCTGGTAAAACATCTTTGCTTGGCTCATTAATTTCTGAAATGCTTCCGAAAAACAGGATCATCGTTTTAGAAGATACATTAGAGTTGCCTGTCGCGCAATATCGGCAGCTTGGTTATAATATAGAAAGCCTAAAATCCCGTTCTGTAATCACAAGGGTCGAGACAGAAATATCTCCAGACGAAGCCTTGAGGACAGCTTTAAGGTTGGGCGATTCTTCCCTAATTATTGGTGAGATAAGATCTTTGGAGGCTAAAGTTTTGTGGGAAGCTATGAGAATCGGCGCGCTGTCCAGCGTTGTTGCAGGAACAATTCATGCAGATTCAGCTTACGGTGTTTTTGACAGGGTGGTAAATGATTTGGGTGTGCCCCCAACCAGCTTCAAAGCAACTGATATTGTCTGCATATGTAGAAATTTGAAAACAGCTGGCGGCCTTAAAACCTTCAAGAGACTTGTCCAGATCACAGAAGTAAGGAAACACTGGGACAAAGATCCGTTAAAAGAGGGCGGGTTTGTAGATTTGATAAACCATTCTTTTGAGAAAAAAACACAGAAAGATTTATGGAAACCAAGCGGAACACTAACCAACGGCGAGTCGGAGATTTTGCAGAGAATTTCCAATTCTGTCAAAGAATGGGCAGGCGACTGGGAAGGTGTTTGGGAAAATATCCAGTTGCGGGCGAAAATGAAACAGACAATGGTGGAAGCATCTGAAAAACTGGACAAAGATCCAGAAAAACCAACACATCTCGAGGCCGATTGGGTAAACAAATCAAACATACAGTTCCATACAATTTCTGAAAAGGTGGCTGCTGAAATAGGCAGGCTTGATTCAAAAAGGATTTACAATGAGTGGTTGGAATGGTATAAGAATGAGGTTACAGGGAAAACAATAACCGTTAAGAGAAAATAATCTATGGGCTTTATAATATCAAATAAAATTTGCTTAGAATCCCTAAACCGGGATGTGGACACGATCTTAAAGTCTGCAATTAACATATTAGAACAAAACACTCTTCTAACTCTTACAACTGTTGATAAAAATCAGCCCTGTTCTTGCACAGCCTATTATGTATTTGATGAAGAACTCAACCTCTACATATGGACAGATCCACAAACACTACATTGTAAAAACATAGAAAGAAATCCAAAAGTTTCTGTGAGCATATTTAATTCTGGACAAGAATGGGGGTCGTTTTTACAAGGTTTGCAAACACTAGGAAAAGCAATTGTAGTTTCAGAAAAAGAATTGACAAAAGCAGGCAACCTTTACTTACAGCGATATCCCCAATCATCCAATTTTGTTAAAACCCCTAAAGACTTTCACTCTGAAAAATTCCAATCCAGGATCTACAAAATTGAACTAGAAAAAATCAAAGTTCTCGATGAGAAGATTTTTGGTAAAGAAGAATTCAGGGAGTTAACAATAAAGAGATCGTAAGGATATAATATTCCTATTAGTATATTATGAACTATCCAATAGCTACAGTAACAACAAAAGACAATTTGATTCTTCACGGCCTCTTGATAGAGGAAAAAAAGTCTAGCAAAATAGTCATCAATATACATGGTTCTGCGAGTAATTTTTATGAAGAATCATTTATTGAAAATATGGCTACACAACTACCTAAACGCGGTTTCTCATTTTTATCTACTAACAATAGAGGTAACTCTGTATTAACTCATACTTGGCAAAAATGCGGATCGGCTTTGGAAATATTTGAAGATTGCATCTTAGATATAAATGCTTGGATAGAATTTGCGTTGAGTAAAAACTATTCCAAAATAATTCTGCAGGGACATAGTTTAGGAACAGAAAAGATTGTTTATTACATGAATAAAGGAAAATATAGAAACAAGGTAAATGGGATTATTCTTCTGGGTTTTTCCGATTCTTATGGGAATGCATTGAAGTTCATGGAAAGATTAAAGTGTAAAAATGATTTGTTCAATGAAGCAAAAAATTTGGTCAGAAAGAATATGGGGGAGCAGTTCCTGACATCAAAATGGTATTCCCATGCGGGGATTTTGCCCAAAAGCGCTGAATCTTTCCTAAATCAATTTTCAAAGAATTCAGAGCTGTCAAAAGCATTTCCACTTAGGCTAAAGAAATTAGATTTGTACTCCAAAATAACGGTTCCAATACTAGCAGTAATATCTGATAACGATAAATTTACCGGTGCTGATGTTGTTGAAGGCGGATCAGAACATACAATGTGGCCAATAAAAGATGTTGTCCGCCTGCTAAAGAAAAGTAATAACAGAACCAAAGTTGCAGTTATCTCTAAAACAAATCATAGTTTTGAGGGAAAAGAAGGTGAAGTAACAAAAATTGTTTCGGATTTTTTAACTGCTAATTTCTAAACAGTAATGTGGTATTATACCCTTAATAAGGGTCCTAGAAACAATATATAATAGGTCGAAACAGATTAGAAGACAACTGAATAAAAATCTGGTTCCAACAAATTTATGCCCAAACCAAGGAAGGTCAGGCGCAAAGGTAGGATACCTTACAAGGGAAAGCTGAGAAGTTACGCTGAACTGGAAAGAAGCATACTATCCAAAGAATATAATGTATTTGCAAGCCAAGCAAAAGAAAAGTTAAACTGGTATGAAAAATACACAAATGCTTCTGTTAAGTTCATCAAAGTGAATCCAGATAAGGGAACAAGGCAGGGTTTGCAGGACGCCATTAATTTTACAGGCCTCAGGACAACACCAACAGCAGTGATGTCTGCAATGATTTTCTCAATAATTATTTTTCTAATAATAGGTCTGATGCCTTTATTCATCCTTGGCTTTGGAAGCTATCTTCTCACAATAATCTTGGTTGTTGTCGGTTTTGTTTTCGGTTACCAGATCCTGAAATATCCAATAAACACGGTGAAAATGATCAGAATACAATCATCGTCGCAGATGGTATTGGCCATACTTTATATGGTTGTATCGATGAGGATATCGCCAAACCTCGAACGTGCCCTAAAATTTGCCGCGAAAAATATAACTGGTTCACTTGCTTGGGACATGAGAAGAATTTTATGGGACATTCAGCTAAGAAAATACAACTCCGCTGAGGAGGCAATAACGAGCTACATAGTAAGATGGAAAACAGAGAATGAGGAATTTTCGGAGTCTTTGAGGCTTATAAGGGATTCTGAATACCAACCCCCAGATAGAGCAGAAGCCACATTGGATCAGGCCTTAAACCTTATTTTGGAAGGAACAAAAACAAGGATGAAACACTACACGCAGGATCTTAGAATGCCTGTTATGGTTATCCACATGATGGGTATTGTCTTGCCTGTACTGGGTACAATAATGGCCCCCCTTGTTGCTGTTTTCATGGGCGGTGCAATTGGTGCGCATCATTTTGTGATTGCTTATGACATAGTTTTGCCTTTGGTAATTTTATGGTTCATCAACAGCACATTGAGAAAAAGGCCCGTGACCTTTTCACAGATAGATACATCAAAGCATCCTGATCTGCCGCCAAAGGGTTCGTTTTTAATTGGAAAAAAACACAAGACAGCCTTTCCAGTTTTTCCAATAGCCCTGATAGTTTTGATTGCTATCCTTACACCACCAATTCTGTATTTCACCCAAAACCCAAATATACTTATACCGCCGCCAGGATCCTTTGATAAAGGCGACCAATTCCCTGTAATTGGCCTACTTATGTCGATTCTTATAATCCTAGGAATTTCAATGAGCATCGCAGTATATTACATACTTACAACATTCCAGGCAAACAGAATACAGAAAAAAATAGAGAGCACAGAAAGCGAATTTGAACTCGCCTTGTTTAAACTGGGAAACAGAGTTGGTGCCGGAATACCAGCAGAGGTTGCAATGGAGCGCGCTGTTGGCGACATGAAGGATTTGCAAATATCAGACCTCTTCATGCGAGCCCTGACAAATATAAGGAGACAAGGAATGACATTGGACAGAGCATTCTTCGACAAAACATATGGTGCAATAAGATACTACCCAAGCCGCCTGATCAAAAATATAATGTCCGCTGTTGTTGACACAGCAAAAAGGGGAATAGGTTATGCGTCAGAATCCATGATGACTATCTCAAAATACCTTAGCAATATAAGGGAGACGCAGGAGTACATAAGGGACATACTTTCCGAAACAGTAAGTTCAATGAAGTTCCAAGCCTATATTCTTACACCCATGATAACCGGCCTTATAGTCTCGATGTCCCAAGTCATAACAGATGTCCTTGTTAAATTGGGTCAGGGTCTTTCGTCTGCTGGTTTAGGCGCTGGGGCAGGCGTTTCCGACACCTTGAAGGTAAAGGGTATTTTCGGCGATGTGGATAAGGCAATACCGCCAGGAATTTTCCAGCTAATAGTTGGAATCTATTTGATAGAAGTTGTGATAATATTGGCAATATTCCTGACAAAAATACACTATGGAGACAATAAAATAATTCAGAGAAACTCAGCAGCCAAGATGCTTATAATTTCAATGACAGTGTATGTTTTAGTTTCTCTGGTTTCAAGCTTCATGTTTTCTGGTTTAATCAGAAACGCGCTCACAGGAATAATTGGAGGTTAATTCATTCCTGATAATAATCAGAACCCAAAGCCAAACAAATTTCAGCTTTCTTTAATTCTTTGCCTAAATAGGCTGCGTGTTCCATTGAATTGAACCACTTTAGTTTTTTCTTTTCTGAATATCTGAATATGGCCATGTAAATATCCTGAGCTCGCCTCCCCCTAAATTCTTTCAAAATAACATGCTTGTAATCGCAAACGGCAACACCAATTTCATGTCTATCCCTGTAAACTTTTATAAGAACATAGCAACCCATGTCTGTTTTAAAGTCTTTGTAGTCGTCGTGCTCGTCGACTTTTAACACCTCAAAATCAGGCGCCACATTCTTGTCTTTAATCCACGACGGCTTTTCTTTTATTGTGTCCATAAGGATATAATATAATAG
>JACQNV010000048.1 GCA_016202865.1 Candidatus Aenigmatarchaeota archaeon | reverse complement strand
ATACATCTCAGTATATATCTAAAAGGAGGGAGGAAAACCAACAGGATAAATGTTGGTTGACATAAATATGGAATCATTAATTCAACAGGCAGTTGGAACAAATCAGGGGCCTCAGGCTCAAACAACAAAAGATTATGTCTCTGAGAGACAAAAACTTGAAAAAGAGGTTTTAGAACAATTTGGACTAGAACTTAAAGGCGCAAGGATTGTGGTTGTCGGTTGTGGTGGCGCAGGTAACAACACAGTCAACAGACTAACATCTCTAGGAGTTACAGGAGCAAAGACAGTTGCAATAAACACAGACGCAAGACACCTGGCCAGAGTGAAAGCAGATGAAAGGATCTTGATAGGAAGAGAATTGACAAGAGGATTGGGTGCAGGCGGTCTGCCAGAAATAGGAAAAAGGGCAGCAGAGGAAACAGGCACAGATATAAAAAGAACACTTAAAGATGCTGACATGGTATATGTTGTGGCTGGCTTAGGCGGCGGAACAGGTACAGGATCAGCACCAATGGTGGCAAAATACGCAAAAGAAGCCGGTGCAATTGTAATAGGTGCAGTAACGATGCCTTTCAAAATAGAGGGAACGAGGTTAATGAAAGCAGAGGACGGCTTAGCTCAACTAAGACAGGTTTGCGACACAACAATAGTGGTTGAAAACGACAAGCTCTTAAAAATCGCAGGCGACTTGCCATTAGATCAGGCATTCGGTGTAGCAGACAACCTATTTGCAACAATGATCAAGGGAATAACAGAGACAATATCTGAGCCATCTCTTGTAAACCTGGATTACGCAGATGTAAAGACAGTAATGAATGCAGGAGGAGTAGCTACAGTGGGTTTCGGAGAAGCCGATACAAACAACAGGGCAGAAGAAGCCATTGTGAAAGCACTGACAAACCCATTACTGGATGTTGATTACACAGGTGGAACAGGAGCCTTATTGCACATAACAGGTGGACCTGACCTAAAACTTGAAGAAGTCAACTTAATTGGAGAATATGTGTCAAAACAACTAGACCAAGACGCTCAAGTTATCTGGGGATCCAGAATAGATCCAAACTTCCACGGAAAGGTAAGGGTAATAACTGTCATAACAGGAGTCAAATCGCCATATGTTGTCGGCCCTGTAAAACAGCAGCAACAGTTTCACGCAGAAAGCTTTTCCAGTGATTTGGGAATAAAGGTATTAAGCTAATTTTTAACTAAGGGGCGGGATTAATAACATCCTGTCCCCATTACTATTTTTATGAAAAGATTGTTATTGTTGTTAGCCTTATTTTTACTTTTTGTGCCGTCTGCAATATCCCCAGAAATAATGGATGAGGCAGACCTAGCCAGGGAATTCTCTCCGATATTATATTTCTCTCCACAAGAAAACTTCTTCCCAGTCTCAACAAACTATTTTATCCAGTCCTCTGAGTTAATACAGCTTTCTCTGCCAGAACCTAAGTTAATGGATCCTAATCCCACAATAGAAATCATATCCAACATAACAGACCCTTCTTATTATCTAGATCACAGGCTAAATGGCTCACAGATGATATCAGCCGATTATAAAGCCCAAAAACCAGGGCATACTGTCTATTATTCTATCAAAAAAGACTCAGGAAAAACAGTAATACAATACTGGTTTTTCTATGCCTATAACAAGGGCAAGTCAAATGAGCACGAAGGCGATCTGGAATTCATACAAATAATATTAAATTCAGACCAACAACCTGTGTTCTCTGCATACTCCCAACACCTGCTCGGTGAAAGCTTGGAATGGAATGGTTTAGATAAAGAAGGAACTCATCCAAAAGTGTATGTGGCTGAAGGATCTCACGCCAACTACTTCAAACCATACCAAGGAAATCTTGGCCTGGAAAGCGATGTGGTAAGGGATGACGGCTTGGTTTTGAGACAGAGTGGTTATGATTTAGTAAACATCGATGCTGCCGACCAGAAATGGATAAACTTTGGTGGCAGGTGGGGGGACTCTTCAAAAACATCCTTCACAGAAAGAGGTGAACAGGGAGCGCCTGGTCCGGGACATATGGAACGGGCTGAGCCATGGAACTCTCCTATATCCTGGAGTAATAAAGCCCTAAGCATAAATGGATTGTGGTTATTTGGAAATTGGATAATAGAAAACTTCTACTACATATTTGCCCTCATAATTCTGTCAGCAGTCCTATCCAGAGCATACAGACTAAAGAAAAGAGGCATTGATATAACACCATTAAAAAAACTTCTAAAAAGAAAACATGCCTTCGGTCTTGTTGTTGTGGTTATTGGAATAGTGATTGCCTTGGTTGCCCTGCTTTCCCCCCTATATGTTGTAAGCCTAAGTGTTGAAAGCGGTGAATATGCAACCGGTGGTGTAGTGGATATAATAAGGGTCGATGGCATTGGCGGAGCCAAAATAAATACATTACAATCAAGTAAGGGGGAATTCCCTCTTTTCGGTTTGGGCACACCAATAACCCTGCTTGTAATAACAGGAGTAATCCTCGCAATAGTAGATATAATATTCCTTACTCATCCAAGAAAGCTGGCAAAAAAATACATGATAGGATCCATCTATCCTTTGCTTCCACTGATTCTGATAGTCCTTTTCATCTACTTTTTGTCAGGTGTGATACCATCCTTTTCCAACTTCGCAAGCGGTCAGCAGTTCTCTCCCGAGCTGTCTAATATTGTCGGAAAAATATCAGAATCCCCTTTGATGGGCCAGCATAGTTTTGAAGCACCCTATCTTGGAAAAGCCAGTTTGTTCTGGGGGGTTGGTGTTGGAACCTACTTGTTCATTCTTGCGGCCATTCTAAAAATCGCCGGCGGGCTAATATTCCTCACATACAAGGAGAAAACTAAACTATTTAAAGTACCCCGATAATAATGGGAATAGCAGAGAGTTGGTAAACCGTTTCTCTTTTGGGTACGGTATAATATGGCAAGAATGTATACCCTTTCTTTCAAAAGAAAGGTATAACCAAAGAAAATATTTACTGGTAAAATATGGCAAGGATGCATTCGAGAAAAAAAGGGAAGTCTGGAAGCAAAAAACCAATGCAAAAAATAGCTCCATGGGTTACTTATAGTCCTAAAGAAATAGAGGAAATAATTCTAAAGTTTGGAAGGCAGGGCCTTCAATCATCCCAAATAGGTACAATACTTAGGGATCAATATGGCATACCGCTTTCTGCGATATTCACGAAGAAAAAAATGTCCAAAATATTGAAAGAGAACGGACTATACCCAAAACTGCCAGAGGACATGCTCAACCTTCTGAAAAAAGCAGTTGGTTTAAGGCTCCACATGGAAAAAAACAAAAAGGATTACACTTCTTATAGAGGTCTCGAATTAACAGAGTCCAAAATAAGGAGACTTGGAAAATACTACATAAGATCCAAAGTCTTGCCAATGGGTTGGAAATATGACCCTGAAAGAGCAAGATTGTTGGTGAAGTAAGTTTATTTTTAAAATTAACTAGACGCCTATTTTTCTATATACATCATTAACTCTTGCACCAACAGGACCATAGACTACCTGAGCTGTATCTTTCGCTGCTCCCCAACTTGTTAAAAAACCAAAAACCCTTGAAACCTCTCTTCCAAGTTTTTGCATTTCTTTTCCAACACCTTGTCCGCGTTCTCTAATGGCCCTTTTATAGCCCAGCATACTTGAATACAAAGACCATCTAGTATCTGTTATTCCTCTATAAGCAGCTAACCTTTCTCTCTCCATGTCACCTACACACCGCTCGTTTTCACAAACAAATTTTTGTAAATAATCTTTCAAATTAGCAAGTTTCCTCTCATCTCCTTCTATCAATCTATTAACCTGAGCCTCGGCTTCACGGCAATCTGCAAGAAGTATAGCTCTCTGTTCTCTTATTTTCCTTGCCGAAATGTTTACTTTTGCAAAATATTCCATTTCCTCCATTTTGCCTTTATCCATTTTTTCTTTATACACTCTGATATTGTCCCTTTCCTGCTTTTTAATATCAGATAAAACCAAATCAGCTTTTTCTACCTTCCTCACAAGAGCTTCCTCTAATTGTTCCCTCCTCTTTGCAACAGCTGTTCTCTCATCATCGTATTGAGCAAATCCATTACCAAATAAATGAGCTCTCCCAAATTCCCCATCCATACCACTTTGATTCCATATTTCAAAGTATTTTCTAGGAACAAGCCATGAACAGGTCCTGTTGTTTTGGTATACACCAATCCTTATCTCCCCATTATCCCAATCAAAATCTCTTTCAGCAAAATCCTTCCTTCTAGCGCTTAGCGGAATAACATCAAATAAAGCATCAGAGAAATAATCAAATGCACCAGGATTAAAAGGAAGTTTCACCCCTTTCGAGCCAGCTGCCCTATTGTTTATAGCTTGAGCTTCATCCACCATCTGTCTAGCTAAACCCAAAGACCCCTGTTTCCATCTTTCTACATTTTCCAAATCTATAATTCTTTCCATAATCAAACCATCAATTAATCTTCAGCATCAGGATAGTAAAGATGATCAGCTGGTTTCGATAAAATCTCCTCTAATTCTTTCTCAGCCTCTTCATCTGTTGGCTCTGAAGATGCTTGAAAAGACATAGCCTTTCTAACAGAATCAACTACCCAAGAACGAGCATAAATAACCTTACCTTTTGTATATCCACTAGTCACAGGTTCTCCAAAATCAATAGGTTCAACTCGAACAAGCCCTATAGGTAGGCCCCTTTCTAGTATATCATCTTCTCTTTCAGCTGCTGTTCTTAATTTGTCAATATATTTAGAAAGAGCTGTTTGATCAACATCACCCAAAACTACGCCAACTGGTTTATATTTTTGATGAAGCATCTCGCATCTTTGCGCCATATAAGCTGAATTTGTTTCCAGATCCCTTCCAGCGCTAACCAACCTGAACATAATTAATTTCCTCCACCAGGTAAGCTTGTTGATGTATGAGGTCCTGTCCAAGCACCGCTATCTGAACATAATTTATATTCAAAAAAATTGACGCCTAAACTTGTGCCCCCTGGAATGACATCCTTTAACTCTCCAGGATTACAAACCTTAACAGGTTTTGCTATTAAGTCTGCTGTTGGTGTGCCTTTAGATACAAATGATACTGCCAAGATTATGATCAGGCCCACTACCATTAGACTAAGTATGGTTTTCATGTTTTATCTATTACTACCTCCATTATAAGTTATATCTTTTTCAACATCTCTCTGTACATCAGCTTCCATGATATTCTATTGTAATTGGGGGTTTATAAAGCTTTCAATATGTTGTCATTTTAGAGTAACTACTTAATAAGATAGTATTTATATATATGGATAATATATATTATAGCATGGAAGCTAAAACAATAACAGTAAGCTTGAAAACACACAAGGAGCTAGAGGAATTAAAGGATGTTTTGGGTGCTAAGTCCTTCGACCAGCTATTAAGGGAATTGGCAGAAGAAAAAATCGGCGTGAAGAAAACAATGTTTGGTGCAGCTAAAGGTATACGATCAGGATTTTCAAGGGATCACAGAGAAAGAATATGAGTTTTGTTTTAGACACATACGCATGGATAGAATATTTTGAGGGAAGTCCAAGTGGTCTGAAAGTAAAAGAGATATTAGAGGATTCAAGACAACCCTTGTTTACACCGTCAATAGTCCTTGCAGAGTTGTCAGATGCTGTTGTAAAGGGGAAGGTTAAGACTAGTTGGGATGATTTAGTCAGATTTGTTGTTTTTAACACCCAAATAAAAGACATAGACACTTCTATAGCTCTGGAAGCAGGCTTGATAAAAAATGAGATGAGAAAAAAACACCCAGACTTTGGATTAATAGATGCAATTGTTTTAGCGACTTCAAGAAAAGCAAATTCAAAACTGCTTACAGGAGATCCGCACCTAATTGGAGAAATGGATGTGGTAGATATCAAGAAACTTTAATCCTTTGTAACATTCTGCTGCAGCGCCTTACCCTTCCCATACAACTTTAAATCCATCCAAGTCTTCTGCAAAGTTTACAGCATTGCAATTAACTGCACCATGTACTCTGTTCGGACCTACTATTAGAGAATATATTTCTGATCTATCTCCGAACCATATATTATACTTTCCATTAGGAGTTAATTTAGCTGGAAACCCAGTTTCAGTGTCCAAATCCACAGCATCAAATGTAAACGGAGGATCAGAAACACCACGATCGATTGGAAATGGAATATCAAAGGCGCTTGCTATCACCACGGTTCTTGGATTAAAAAAATCTCCTTCACTATATACTTGCCATGGCATTATCACCCTAGGTGTTCTAGACTGAGGAATCGATGCTCCAGTGTCCTTGTCTACAAAAACATATTTGTCTGTAGTTGTTTGAGCTCCTGAGTTCACCACAAGTTGTCGCTGGAGCTGTCTAGGATACGACATGATAGAAGCGGCCATTTCCGTATTTGTGTCTCCTGCATGGATTGTCTGAAGCACTGTTGGTAGTTTGAACTTTCCACTTTCAACACTATACGAACTTTCCAATTGTCTAAGGTAATTATTAGCTGACCACCAAGTCACATAGCCTCTTGGCTTTCCATCGTCCCCTATAACAGGACCACTGGATAACCAATATCTAGCTTCTTTTCCATCCTTTCTATGTGCGAATTCTCTCCATTCAGGGATTAACATGCTTGATATGGTGTTTATAGGTTTATAAAGTTTTCTATTTGATACCACCCATAAATAGTAACAAAATAAAGGCTTATAAACCCAGAAAACATACTTGTGATATGAGAAAAATAATCTATCCTGTATTTGCAGCTTTACTTTCTTTAATGCCAGCCGGACCTTCAGTGGAAGTTGATAGACCACCAATAGAGATAGGGGCAATAGACCCAATTTCTGGGAACAAAATATATCCTATCTCAGAGCTTCGAGTAGACAATACCGGTTATCAGAAAACTTATGTGGGCTCTGAAGAAGAGGGCATAAAAATGATGATGGATGCTGCCATTGATTCTCCAGACGAAGACGCATGGTTGCAATGTGATGTTAATGGAAAGACATATTTTGTTGATATTGGTTCAAGCCCAATCACTAAGGAATCATTTTTCAAAATTGAAGTTACAGAATCGGGAAGGGCTTTAATAAGACCAGAACCTTTTGCTGCGTTGATCCACTACGACATGGCAGAGTTGAGAAGAATAGTTGGGAGATTGCCTAAAAGGTCTTCGGTTAGAAATTATCACATACACCCGGCGACTCCGGGCGGATTTGTACCTTGTGGAGAAGGTGGTTTAGAATATGTAACAACACCATCTCCTGTAGATATAGGGAATGAAGATACAGATTTCAAACAGATGGAACGCGCCAACCCTGATGCAACCGTTCTCCCTTCGAGGGTTGTAGGTGCAATTGGATACTCTGAAGTATCAGCAGACAATCGACAGGGTTTTTTCTATAAAAAACTAAGAAGCATTCCAGAAAGGCTAGCTGAAAAACTAAAGAAAATAGAAGAGGAAATGGAAACGAGGATAAAGTCTAGAGATAATTAGAAACCAACCTATTTCAGACGAAGATGTGCCAGCAAACCAATTTATTCCCCAATCACAATATCTATACATCTATTTGTTGGTAGCCTATGACAGAGGACTTGAGAGAAGGTATAAGAAAACTTGTAAAACAGGCAAAGGCCGCAGCTGAATTAGTCAGATCTTACCCAGATAATATAAGGATATTTGGACAGTATGATGCCGATGGAATAACAGCCACATCCATTTTTATAAAATCCCTTCTAAGAGAGGGAAAGACATTTCATTCAACCATACTAAAACAGTTAACAGCAGCTAATTTGGAACTGGTGAAATCATCTAAAGAAAAGTTTATTGTGCTTTTGGATTTCGGTTCTGGACAGCTTGAATTTCTAAACCAACTCAAGGAAAAAACAATCATTATAATTGACCATCACCAGCCACAGGGAACACCGGAAAATCACATAACACAGGTCAATCCAATAGAATTTGGAATAGCAGAAAACATATCCAGTTCAGGGACCAGTTATCTTGTATCATGCGCCATGGATAAAAACAATACAGATCTTGCAGAACTCGCGATTATAGGCGCGATAGGGGATTCTCAAATGGGTTCCATTGGTTCAGAATGGGGTTTGCTTGGATTGAACAGAGAAATCGTTAAAGATGCTGTGGACAGTAAAAAAATAAAGCAGTTAAAAAGTTTGAGAATTTGGGGCCGCCTTTCAAGACCAATACACAAAGCATTGGAATACTGTATAGATCCATATATACCCAATATCTCCGGCTCTGAATCCGGTGCAGTACACCTGTTACAGGAATTGGGAATACCCATACAAAAGGAGGATGGATCTTGGAGAACGCTATCAGACCTTTCTGTTGAAGAACAGAAAAAACTTGCCTCTGGTATAATAATAGAGCGGGCCTCTGGAAATCAGGAGAATCCAGACTGGATATTTGGCGATGTGTATGAACTGGTAGATAGAGACCCTGATTTCAGCGATGCTGCTGAATTTGCAACATTAATAAATGCAACAGGAAAGCTTGGCAAACCATATCTTGGCACAGCCCTCTGCCTTGGTGACCCAGAATCTTACAAAAAAGTCAGGGATTTAGCAGATGAATATAGAAAAAAAATAGGCTCCTATTTGAGATGGGTTGAAAAAAACAAGGACAAAGTAATAAAGGAAACAGATAAGGCTGTCTATGTTTTTGCTGAGGACAAAATATCAGAGCATGTAATCTCCAATGTAATCTCAATAATGCACAAAGGCAAATACAGCAAAAAGCCCCTGCTCGGTTTAGTGTGTTCAGAAGAAGGCCTAAAAATCTCTGCTAGGGCAAGCGATGAGCTAGTCGAAGCTGGTGTAAACCTCAAAGAAATCCTATCCTCTGTTACAAAGCAACTGGGTGGTGATGGCGGTGGCCACAAAGCAGCAGCAGGCGGCACAATACAATTAGGAAAAGAAGTAGAATTCATCAAAATGGTCGACCTTAAGCTAAAAGAGGCCGAGCTCATTCATGAGGAAAGTCTGGCTTCAGCATCCACAGATAAACATATAAATACCCAAAGTAAACTAGTAGAATCGGTGCAAAAGGTCGAAACCGACAGTGTCGGTTTCCATCCATTTTATGAGCAAACAAGACATAAAGAGACTGGAACAGAAGGAGAAGGAAAGGCTGGAAAAACACCAGTCGAAGACAACGGACGAGGGAAAGGAGAAGTCAATCAAAGCAGAAAGCTTGAAAAAATGGAAAGGAAAGGACTGGTTCGCTATCTTGTCTCCTAAGATTTTTGGCGAAAGCTTCCTTGCTGAAACCCCGGCAACAGATTCTAAATATTTGGTTGGCAGGACAATAGAAGTTCCAGTATCCCATCTTCTTGGTGACAAATCAAAAAATCACATGAAGCTTATTTTCAAAGTAACGGGCATCGATGACAAAAAGGCCTCCACAAACTTCGGCGGTTTTTTTGTTGGTAGGGAGTTTATAGCCAGAAATATCAGAGCCGGCCTGGAAAAACTGGAAGTGGTTGATTATGCAGAGACAAAAGATAAGTGGAAATTGCAGCTAACAACAACAGCCATCATAAACACCAATTGCGAATTCACAATAATAAAAAAATCAAGACAATTTATCTCATCCTTTTTCAAAGAAGCCGCTTCAAAATCGACACTTGAAGAATTTGTCAAAAATGTTTTGTCCAGCACATACCAAAAATCAATAAGAAAAGATGTCTCCAAAATCTATCCAATCCGCTTCGCTGAGATAAACAAGATAGAAGTAATAACAGCCGGAAGCTGACCGTAGTCAGTTTCAATCAACTAGCGCGGCTGGAAGTTAAGAACTTGTTCTAGATACCAAATGACTATATAAATTTATCTTCTATCCTATCATCATGGCAAATTATGTTGTTGTAGAATTCGAAATATATCCAGCTCTTGATAAAGGTATGGAGTCTGTCAGGCTCTCGCCTCTTTTATCTGCCAAAGATAGATTGGCTGCAGATTACCTATTCATTACAGAAAGTAAGGTAATGGATGTAAGGAACAGCGTGCCTGGGATGATGGGGTCATCGGATGTTCGTTGGTATTCTGTTATCTTTGCAAAAAGAGGAGATGTCGTGTTTGTGGATGTAGTAAGAGAAGAGGTCGCCAGGGCATTCCCTGAGCCAATAGGAGCCATTCCAACATCCAGCTGGTCCAAGTATGGTGGTTTTAGAGAATTAACAGAATTCGAACTTCGAGAAGAATTTGAAACCCACTTGAGGGTTCAGGGGGAATGGGATGATGGTGGTGGAGAAGAGGGATAATCTAACTTTTCAACTCATCTAATTTCTCAGTGAAACTTTTTGCATATTTGTAACTAAGCAGTTTTTTAGCCTCATCAATCGAAGCCCACTTGTATTCTGTGTGCTCGAAGCTCAATTTGAATTCCTGATTTGTATGCAATTTGCACAGGTAAACAAAAAGGACTAAACCAAATTTCTCATCTCCAATAGGAATTTTGATGTTAGAAATTGAACCATGAAATGGGTCCAGAACTTCCAAGTTTTTCCCATCAACACCAGTCTCTTCTTCAACCTCTTTCCTCAAGGTTTCCTCCACAGAATCGCCTTCTTTAATTCTTCCGCCAGCCAGATCCCAATGTGCGATTTTATCTCCCTTTAGCTCAGCGGGATTTGCCTTGAAAATAAGGATCTGTTTTTTCTCATTCAAAATAAGCGCCTTGATGCCGACATGGAATTTCTGCTCGTTCATCTAAAGGCTTAATTTTATTGTTTAAATAGCTTCTCTTGAAGAAGATTAGATATCTCTAAAGTTAGGAGGTTTACCTTTCCGGTATTCATAAACAACAAACACTGCTATAATCAATATCGTTACCAGAATCAAAAGGACAGCATTATCCCCCTTTATAGGCAGAGTGCTGAACTCATATTCCAGAAGCCTTTCGTCACCCCACAAAATCTCCATTTTCTGTGTGCCATTCTCATATGGGATGAATAGGTTGGCTCTATATGTGTCTGTTAAATTTGCGCTTTCTGGTATCAGGAAATTTGCGTGGATATAATATTCCTTTGTTCCGGTCTGATTCTTCAGTAGAACAGTGAATGTGTACAATCCCCTGTCATCACCTGACACAGTTATCATTGAGCTGTTTTCTATGGCTATTCTGTTGAGAGTCAGGTTGAACCCATTAAAAAGCGTCATGGTGTCTATGGTAACATTGCCCTTTGCCTTTATTGTTATGTCCGCATGGATTTTTTCTGACAACAAAGGGTTATAGATATCTGCATTTACAGATAACGGGATCATTATTGCAAGCATCAGCAATATCATTAGTTTTTTCATATTCAATCTATCTACAGTCCTTCAGTGGGCATACAGAACCTTGGGGGTACCACAAAAATAGAGCAGCACGATCATGATGAAAGTGGTTATCACTCATGATACTATGAGGCCAATCAACATCGGGTGGATAGTTCTTTGGCATACCTTTACAACGCTCAGGAAAACCACAGTATGGTGTAACCTCACTTTCACAGCACGGTGGGAATGGGTTTGGGCATCCACCAGGCAATCCATTTATTATATCTCTGGCCTTTTGTATTTTTTCCAAGTCTTCTTGAGTATAAAATCCAAGACCTTCATCTCCAGAAGTCACAGAAGATAACAAACGACTAACCTCTGATCTTTCGCTTCTACTAAAATGACTGAGTTTTGCATAACTGTCTTGAACTACGTACGTGAACAATGAATATTCATCACATAAATCAAAAACATGACCTATTTCATGGGCTTCTACTTCAATTGTATTTGATTTTTTGTCATATAGAACCCCTCCACTTACAAAAGCAGAGGTCTTAACGATAATTTCGTTCGTCTGTTCAAATCCATTATTATTGCTTAGTATACTATCCGAGACTATGATTGGTACACCACGTTGGATGAAACTATTAGGTATTACAATATTTTTATAAGACAGAGGTCCGGTGAAAGAAATCATGTCCTTATAATAAACTATCTTGTATGAGGCATGGGGATACTGGACACTGTCTTGATAGGCTTTTACAAGGCCATTTTGTGAATTTGAAAAATCCACGAAAAAATTCACTCTTTCTACTATACTATACAGAATAGTTTCTGAGTTACTAAAATCACCGTCTTCTGTTATGACATTGAACACCCACTTGGCCACAACTATTTTTGGAGACTTTGCCTCCAGCTTATTATCTTTGTCGTCTGTAACCTTAACCAAACTGTTTATTACCGATCCTTGAAGGCTTACATCAAGCCCGCTTATTATTGATTCTAAGCCCCAATTGAGCAGGGATAAACCCGTTGTTGTGCATTTCCACACATTTCCATTTTCTTTTTCCTCGTGGAGTTCGCAGGGAATTTTATGGGTTTTTTTAGGTGTATATGAACCGGGTGGATTAACCTCTAATTCATATTCAGCCCAGACAGTAGATTCTTTGTCTGAATGGAATACATAGAAGTAAATCATTATCGGATCGTATATGCTTATTTTCCTCCACTCGTCTGGATTAGAATAGAAATTGGGATCAGTGTAACGCACTGTGTTTCTAAACTTGTAAACATAAGGATCTACTCCAGTATATATCCCATCAACTGTCTGCTGATAGTTGATATCTGGAAAATCAAGCTCTGTTTTGTCTAATATGTAGAATTTATCTTCCTCATTCGTATCTGTACCATTTGAGCATCTGTTATCAATGCACATTTTACCTTCTTTTGAACAATCATATTTCTCATTACCAATCGTTGAGTCTTTACAGTAGTATTCCATTAGAGTGTTTTTATCCAAACACAAATCTGGGTATCCTATATCATAACCTTCACCTAAAATCACAGTTACTGAACCTTGTTTATAGTAATTCTTTCCATTATCAGAGTCTGTACAACCTTGTTCTGTTGGAATAACTGTTGGTGATTGTGTAGCAATTGGTTCAGGAGTTTCTGTAGATGGAACAACTATATAATTTCCAGATGTCTGTTGTATATCTTGCTTTGGCTGGCATAGTCCTGTTGTCTGGTTACAAAAATAGTTTGTCAAACCTTTGTCTATACAATCCTGATCTGTGCGACAGTCTTGTTGGACCTGCTCTGAAATAACCAAAGGTATTATAAAAATAAAAAATATAACAAGCGCTAACAAGTGAAGCTTATTCATTTACAAAACCTCCAGTAGGTGTATTTGATGTATTTATTGTTTTAATTTGCTTATTTCATAATATGTTGGTTTACACACAATTGAAATTGGAGAGAGTATTTAAAAGCATTTAAAGAAGTGTTTCATAAATGATCTCCTATACAGTTCCAGTTTGAAGGTAAACCTCTTTGGCTATTCCAATAACTCTCTGGCTCCATCTACATCACCAAGTTCAGGGCAAGTTACATATAAATTTATTATTGCTTGTTCTCCCCGTTTTATCATTCCACATGTAAAGGCGTGATCATAAGACCCTTCTGCAAGTCCATTGAAATTCCCCTTGTTTTTTCTTAATGCGTCTCTTTGTCTGGATGCGTATTCACTTAAAGTTTCTACATGCACATCTGGTGCCGTGTCTTTATCAAGGTCTGGAAATGTTGATTGGATATCTGCAATTATTCGCCTGTCCTCGTTTACCTGTCCTGACACCAAACCGTGACTGAAAGACCCTTCATCATATCTCATTAGATCTCTACAGTCAGTTCTAAGTATTTCCCATTGAATAACTGCATATATTCTTAGCCTGTCTATCAGCTCGGTCATAATCACCTATCGTCTGGAGTTTTTTGTTCATCTTGTCCGTTCCTAAATTCTTCAGAGACAGGAACGCCAATCAAGTGTTTCCCTTTTCCAAAATAATCGCGGAGCAATACAACTGTTCCATCGTTTACATTATCATTGTCCATATCAATCCGGTATTCTGACATGGTCCAGTCGCCATTTTTGTAATTGCAAAATTGTACAAGTCTTTTTCCATCAAGGAGATATTCATTTGTTGCAAGACCATCGTCCACTGTTTGTGTATTACCAGGCCAACCGACACCGCTACGATACTTCATCCTTATAACTGTGTCCCTGAATTTACCAAAAGACTCTTGTGTAGGGACATCTGGAACAGAAGAGCATGCAAACAATACTGGTATAGATGCTGCTATTGCAAGCTCCATTCCTCTAGACTTGACAGATCTATATGCGCTCTGAACTCCTTCCATGACATTTGAAATGTATCCCATATTAACCTCATAATTTGTAATTAATAAGTAGCAACTCACAATATAAACTAGTGTCGTCACATTTATGACAGCGCTTATAAGTAACCAACCCAAAAACAAAATATGGAATATGAAAAAGCTTTGGAGGACATAGGTCTTAGTCAAGGTGAAATAAAGGTTTATATAGCTCTCCTGAAACTTGGCTCTGCACCGGTAAATAAAATCAAACAGGAGACAAAAATCCACAGGACAGCGATCTATGATTTTTTGGAGAAACTGAAAAACAAAGGCTTGGTTAGCTATGTGAGCCAAAACAAAGTAAACCAATATACTGCGATCCATCCAAACAAGCTTTTAGACTTTGTTAAAGAAAAAGAAGACTCTATAAAAGCGGCTGTTCCTGGCCTTGCAAAACTTCTGAAAACGGAAGAAAAAGAAATAAATGTGGAGGTATACAAAGGAAAAGAAGGCCTGAAAGCATCACTTACTGAGATAGCAAAGGCGGGCAAAGATGTTGTTGGGTTTGGGATAGACGAGACAAAGTATAAGTCAATGTTCCAGCATCTCATGGAGCAATACTTTAAAATGGAGGAAAAGATGGGGATAAAAGAAAGGCTTTTGGCCAGCGAAAAAGCCAAATTTGTCTACAAAAAGAAAGCCGCCGAATACCGCTTTATTCCTGAAGAATTTTTCAACCCAACGCCGACATTGGTTTACGGTGATAAAGTTGTAATAACGATATGGGATCCACTAACCATAATTGTCATAGAAAACCGCGAATTAGCTGACGGTTACAAAAAATATTTTGAGCTCCTTTGGAAACAAGCAAAAAGAGACCAAAGGTGATTTAATGATGTGCCGCAGCCACAGAAATGCCAGTTTCGCCGTTCTAAAGTAAATTTACAAATTCATCAATTGTCAGTCCAGATTCTTTGATTATTGCTTTCAGTGTTCCTTTTGAAATTTCTTTGTGATTTGGTATAGTTAGTCTTCTATGAGGTGGTTCTGTGTGCCTGAGAATTATGTGACTTCCGGTTTAGTGGTCTGGTTCATATCCCAATTTTCTAAAAACCTTTACAGCTTCTTGGCCAGAAATCACAGGCAGTTTAGGCATAGTCAACTAGAAACCGAAGCAGCCATTTTCGACTTTTCACACCTCAACAACCTCTTCAGAAATAGGGGGAGGTATTGGTTCATTGTGTTTTTGTAAACTCTCTAAATAACCATGAATTGCGTCCTTGATGTTTTGAAGAGCCTCTTCTCTAGTTTTTCCTTGAGATATACAACCTGGAAGTGTTGGACATTCAACTACATATATTCCATCTTCATCCTGTCCAATAACTATACGATACATCATATTAGTAATTAGGCATTGAGAATTTAAATAAAAACCGTCTAGTGATGCGCAGCTGCGACAGAAATCCAGCACAAGCCTGTTAACAAGAATGCAACCAAAGCAATCAATATCGCGAACATGTATGAGAATTCAGAAACTCCCAGAGTCTGCTCCAGATTGTTCATGATCCACATACCGCCAAGTAAAAATAACGCGCCTAATACCCAAACAGCAACAAGCTTAGCCGATGTCATAGTAGCCTTTTCCGGGAGCTAACATGTCCTCAAAAGGCCATTCTACTCAAAGTGCAACCCCGAGGATTATCTCCTATATAGTATTAAACAGTTAACTATTTGAATGTTTCTGGCACAAGAATTGCGTATCTAATCTTTCAGTTCAGCTAACTCCTTCTTGAAAGTAGCTGCTTTTTCTTCGAGGATTTTTGCAGATATTGAAACTACATCCTCTGGATTCAGACCTGATAAAGATTCGACCTTAAACAAGAATTTTGTGGGATCCATCTCAACCTTCAGTGCTCCAGTCTCATCTTCCAATTGCTTGTAAACATCTGATCTTGCGAGGTCTGCTGGTTCTAGTTTGCTCCCTTTCTCAACAAACAACTCCTTTAAAGACCCTTTAAGGTGCTTCTGAAGCTTATCCTTGTCTATTATCTTTATTTCAGGATAATACTGGTAGACAGCGTTTGCAACCTGCCATTTAGCGTGCTCTATACCGTTTCCCATCCTTGCAGTCGCCTCTAATTTAAGCGTTTGACCTTCATGAAGCTCGACTAAAAGTACATTCTCATCTAGAGGTTTCACACCTTTATCAGAAGATTTGAGGTCACCGGAATAGACAGCAACGGGCCCGGTTTTTTCCAAAGCAAAGACAACTTGGCACGAAGAGCACCCCTTACCTTTACACTTGCACTCGTCCTTTGTGTTGTAGTCTTTGTAATTGAAGCTGAATGGAACCATTCCCAGCCTGTGGGCTATGACTTCATCAAACAAAACAGATCCGTTTTCATGGAAGGAAACAGTATCAATAGCCAATGTTTGCACTTCAGAAACCATTATCCTTCTCAAAGCATTAGCAAATGCAGGGGTTGCGCCGTCCAAAACAAATGTTATCTTACTTTCCTTCTTATCAAGTACTCTTACGTTCATATTAGGCCTACCCCACTTCGTTTAGATGAGTATTATTATACTACATATTTAAATATAACTATTCAATCTGCGGGGGTCGGATAGTGGCCTATCTAGCCTTTCTTTCAAGGGACGAAACAGATCCTGACAAATTGGATAAAGATCTGTTTCCAGCTGAAATAAGAAAGGCTACAGTACCCAAAGAAAACTATACTGAGGTACAAGGGAATTCCACTGGCTTGAGGTATACCCTCTTTCTTTCGAAAGGGACTAAATAGGTCTGTAGAAATTGGATAGAGACCTATTTCCAGCCGAGTTAAGAAAGAGCCTTATAACCCAGAAAGAAACGATATACATGTTTCGTGGGTCTATAACAAGGTGTGCAAATGGTCAGCGTCTTAGTGACTTCGTGAGTTGTCTACCCT
>JACQNV010000045.1 GCA_016202865.1 Candidatus Aenigmatarchaeota archaeon | reverse complement strand
GATTACAATATTTTCAAATCGGCCTTCTATATTTACTTTACTACCCAATTTATACCCTTCGACAACCTGCTCTTGAAATCTGTCCAAGAAGCTGCTCATGTTTGATTTGTCTGAATTTTCCATAAATCACTTTTAACTAAACGGATTTTCCACCACAAGCCAAGGCACCTTGAAGTCTTTTGTGTTTTCAGTGTAGATTTTAAGCACGCCATTTTGCTTCATTGTGTCGACAAGCAACGAATCCCAATATGACATTTTATATTCATCTGAAATCTTGGCTGCTGCAAGGACAGTTATATGGTCGAAGCCTATTTTTATCCATCCCGGAAATACTATTATGTCTGAGATAACTTTTATTGCATCTGTTTTTTCCAGCAGGCCTTTTGAAGTCGTAACAGAAAAAAATTCTGATAAATTCTGGGGAGAAATGGCTATCTGATATTCGCCGTCAAGGCACTTGTTTATAATTTTCTTTGAGATTGTGTGTTTTTGTATATCGGCTGCATCATAAGCATAGACAAGAATATTTGTGTCCAAAAGGAAAACTTCATTTTCTGTCATAAACTTCGTCCCTGTTAAATTTCCAGTTCTTTGGCAATCTGTAAAGGCCTTTTTCCATGAACATTTTTTGCCTCTCAACAATCTCTTTCATTTTCTTTTCATCTGCCCATTTCTTCATAGCCTCGGTCACAGCTTTGCCTAAATCCCCCTTCTTCCCGCCTTGATGCTCCTCAACTGTCCTCCTGAATTCCTTCTCTACATCATCGTCCACGCTTATTGTAATAGTGCCCATAGGCCTCACCTAGATATATTTACAAAAGTTGTATATTTAAAGGTTTGGTTTTTGTATTTATATCTATTGACTAACTACAAGTAATAACATAACTAAATGTTTATAAACATCAAATACAATAAATATTATGAAAAATGGAGATGGAACAGCATTGGAGACTATAAGTCCGTTTAGACAAATACCTAGATATGAGACTCTCACAGAAGATCAATTACATTATGTCCATGGTGTTGCTAGAGGGCTTTGTGAAAGGTATTTTAACCGTTTAAGAGATTATGGTATTCTCCCTTTAACTGATAGTGAATCTGTTGTGTTAGGATTGGACGAAGTAAAGCAAACGTTAAACAGATCTCGTACATTCACCGTTTATTCGCATTTGAAAACTTTTCGGGCCATGAACGATCATAGAGGTCCTAATTTTCCTATACCCAGAGAACAGACTACTCATCCGTCAGGCTGTAGAGTAGGCGAAGGAGATTTTGGTGGAATGTTTTTTGTTGTAGAAAGTGGTGGATTGCTTCATTTTTCTTATGGTGACTCTGATCGAAGAGGTCTTTCGCAATATTCAGAAAACCGCGTTCTTTATGATGCAGGCATTCCTGTCCTTATGTCCGATTTAATTAGTTTTAGTCCTCTTGTGAGAGGCCAAGAGATAATTAACACATGTACAAGACAACGATTGGGTGATGGCATCCCAGCAGGTGAAAGGGATAGGCATATTGTTTTAAAGCTGGCCGAACCTGATGAAAATGGGAATTTAGTGTTGCAACAGCCTGCTGTTGAATAGTTATTTTGTCGACACACCAAACAGAAGCAATTTCACCCAACTATTTATGCGCAAAATAAATTGTTATTTGGTCTTTACCAACAGAATCCACACGGCCGAAGCCTATCCTCAGCATCTGGATCATGTCGTCTGGTTTTAGTTTTAGCAAGGCTTTCTCACCAACACCTTCTTTCACGCCTTCTGGCGTAACAAGTTTTACTTTTACGAAATCGTCTGAAACCCACTGCAGCTTTTTTGTCTCAAATCCGAATTCCTGTGATTTACTATATACTGCTTCTTTGTCCAACTTTACATTAAACAAATCAATTAACCTGACATCTTTTCCTTTGAGGGTTTTGAGGTCTTCACCAGAAACAAATATTTTGTTGCTGACAGATATTTTTCTGGTCTCTTTTTTGTCTGGGTGGTATTTTATCTCTACTTCATTTTTCCCTGATTTTTTGAGCGGCTCTGAAATATCTATTTCCTCGGGCTCTAACACAACCATATATCTGTTTGCTTCTGGGTCAATAAGTTTTCTGTTTTCAGAAAAAAGAATTTCTAAATCCACTGTTGTCTCTGCCTCACTAAGACCAAGTGCCAAAATATAATTCCTTATTGTTTGTGGCAATATGCCTCTCCTCTTCAGCGCGCGGAGGAAGACGAGCTTTGGGTCATCATATCCAGAGTAAACGCCTTTCTTTATCCCTTCCTGTATCTTGCTTTTGGATATGACCAAATCATCGCTTGTCATGAACTTTCCATAAACCTTTGTGACAGGGTATTTCCATCCCATATAGTTGTACAAAAACTTTTGCCGCAGCTCTGAAACCGCAAGGTCTTTTCCCCTAACTATGTGCGTGATGCCAAACTCATGGTCATCGATTGCCGAGGCAAAATCCAGGGTTGGCCAAACCTTGATCCTTTTCCTCACAATTGGATGCTGCGGATCGTCAACTGTCCTGAACGCCACCCAATCCTTTACCGCAGGGTTTTTCTCCTCCAAATCTGTTTTTATCCTCCCAACAGCTTCACCCTCTTTCAATTTCCACAACACCATGTCCTTCCACTTGCTCACATTTTCCTGTGCTGTGTGTGACCTACACGGACAAACACCGCCGTCTCTTCTCACCAAATTGCTCCATTTCTCCTGCTCACAAAAACAGATATAGGCATGGCCCGCCTCCAAAACCTTTTCAAAATACTTGTAGTAAACCTCTATCCTGGAAGAGGCTGTTTCTACCCTGTCAAAATTTATCCCAAGCCATTTTAAGTCTTCTTGTATCCAGTCATAAGCCTCCAGCATCGGGACTTTATTCTCATTTTTTGGGTCAGTATCATCAAACCTTAGCATGAGCGTGCCGCCATATTTTTTTGCATATTCATCATTTAGTATAGCCATCCTTGAATGGCCTATGTGTAGAGGCCCATTGGGATTTGGTGCCATCCTCATGACCACAACTCCTTTCTCGGCTTCTGGCAAATCTGGAAGTTTTTTTTCTTCTTTTTCTTTTCTTTCAAATTTTACTCCGCTTTTTTCGAGTCTATCTTTCTGCTGATCCAAACTCAACTTATTCACTTCTTTTACAACTTCTTCAACAACCTTCTTTACTTCTGGGACGCTTTTCCTCAAATCCTCGTTTTCACCCAAAACCTTGCCTAACACAGACCCAGGATTAGCTTTACCCCCATATTCGATTGCATTGTGCAAGCAATAAGGAATTATCCTTTCTTTTAAGTCAGCCATATAGTATTAATTACCTTATCTATTAGTAAATTTATGGTTTATATTACAGACCTCTCGAAGAGGAGCAGGATAAAGATCACTGGCCAGGGGACAGAAGAGTTTTTGCAAAGCATATGCTCAAACGATTTAAAGGCCTTAAAGCAGGGATTCGGTTTAAAAGCTGCTTTTCTGGACAGATTCGGTAAAGTTTTGGCTGTGAGCTCCATTTACAAAGTAGATGATTGGGCTTTATTGGAATCGGATTTGCTATGTCATGCAAAGCTGCTAAAATACTTATCAGAAAGATCTGAGTTTGCTAAATGTAAAGTTGAAGATATCAAGGATGCGTACAAACTGTTTTCTGTTATTGGTTTTCAGGATGGGTTTATGGATTTGAAACTGGAAAAAAATCAGATAATACAGAAGCAACTTGGTCCCGGAATTGCCTTGATAGCTAAAAACTGTTTTCTAAGCAGATTAGATTTTTTTATCCCAACAGAATATTCTGATGGTTTTCCAGAGTTCTTGTACAGGAAAGAAGGGGCAGAACAAGTCAATACAGAAGAATATGAAAAATTTAGAATAGAACAAGGAATTCCAGAATTTGGAAAGGATTATGATGAGAGCTATATAGTTTTAGAATTGGGTTTGGATGGATTGATAAATTATGAAAAGGGCTGTTACACAGGACAGGAAGTTGTTGCGAGGATGAAGGCTTACAGCGGACAGATAGCAAGAAAAATTGTGAAACTTAGCTTTTCTCCAGAAAGTTTGGTAGGCAGAGAAGATAAGTTATTTAAAGATGGGAAAGAAGCAGGAATTATAACGAGCATTGGGCAGGGCCTTTGTCTGGCTACTGTGAAAAAAGATTTTTTTGAAGGCGGAACTGAATTACAATCTTCTAAAGGAGTTTTAAAGGTTTTATGAGTCATGTAGAACCAGTTGGCAGAGAAGAATTATTTGAAAAGTTAAGACAGTATGTGGGTAAAGATCATGTAAGAAGGTATCACAAATTGGATGTGCAACCGGTTGATGTGTTATAACAATCCCTGCATGCTCTCATATTTCGGTTCTTTTATTATTGTGAAGACTTCAAACTCTTTTATGAAATCCGAGAATCTAGCCCTTATTCCTTTAAATATTTCATTGAAGTGTTCCGGACTTTTGGATGCAATGATCAGATTATAATCCCACTTACCAGAAAGTACAGCAAAGTAAATTATATTCTTATGCGCTTTCAAATAAGCAACAAACTCCTCCTCTGCTTTTTTGTCAAAGTTTTGGATATTTATATTAACAGCGTTTAGATTTGGAAACCCGAGTTTTGGTGGGTTCAATATAGGCATTATAAAAGAGATTATATCATTTTCAATCATTCTTTTTAGTCTGTAAACTATTATGTCTCGCCTTATGCCTGTTTTTCTTGATATTTTGCTTACAGGCATTCTGCCATCTGAATAGAGGGCTTCTATAATCCTTTTATCCGTTTCGTCCAGTTTGATCTTCTCGCCATAAACTATGTCCTTCATAGTCTACATTTTGCAGATAGATTTAAATTCTTTTATTGATTTTAGATGTTTTTTCCTCAAAACATGTTTATTCCTATTTTGTCTAGAGTGATTCATGCCACAAGTTGAGATTTTAGAACAGAAGGGTTATCACTTCCTTTGGATAGACAGTCAGATGTTCATGTGGGATGTTCCAGAAGAATTTGAATACCAGAGAGAAATAGCCAGGCAAGCTCATGGGAATGTTTTGGTTGCTGGTTATGGTTTAGGTGTTTCTCAAAAATGTTTGCTGGAAAATCCTAGAGTTGCTTCTGTAAGAACAGTGGAGTTATTGAGAGAAGTGGTTGATGAATGTAGGCGGGTTTATGGATCAATACATGGTGAAGTGTTTGTAGGTGACTTTTTCGATTACCAAACAGAAAGAAAATTTGATTGTGTAATTGGTGACACATGGGCCGAGGCTTCAGCAAAACATCTTGATGAATATATCAGATTCAAGAGAAAAGCTAGAAGTCTTGTTAAACCAGATGGTAAAATAATTGGCTGGGGAATGGATTATTTGGAATATTTATTGACAACTAGATCAAAACGCCCAGCCCTGACCCAAGACCATAACCAATCAACGCCGCGGCCAAACCGATAACTGCAATTTCTGCTCCAGATCTTAACCAACTACCAACAGTCACTTTTGCTTTTGCTGCACCAAGACCAAAAAGAACAATCACAGACAAAACTAAAGCTGGAATTACCCCTGCAATTGGGGAGAGGAAGAAAAACGGCAATAGAGGAAACAGAGACCCTGCAAAAGCTGACAGACCGACAACAGCCGCTGATTTTCCAGGCTTTTCATGATCCCTTGAAAGACCCAACTCCTCTGACATCATGGTCTCTAACCAAAGTTTTTTATTCGAGGTTATTTTCTTCACTATGTTTGCAAGCTGCCTCCCTCTAAATCCCTTTGAGAAATAAATATCCTTTATTTCCTGTCTTTCTAATACCGGCATCTTTTTTATCTCTTTTTTTTCTGTTTCCAACTGACTGTTATAATAATCTCTTGACGCCTTTGTAGAAGTGTAAGCGACAGCCGCCATCGAAATCGATTCTGCAAAAGTGGCGGCCAAACCTGCAATTATAATTGTCTTTGTGTCAATTGTTGCGGCGGCTATAGCAAGAACAACGCCAAGGACATTAACTAAACCATCCTGCCCACCAAGAATTATATCTCTCATCTCAGAGCCCACTTTATTTGGTTCGTGATTATGAATAGGCCGCTTTTTCTTTGGCATACTATTTAATTAGCCGAGGTATATAATAAAATCAACTCTGCTTGCTATAATTTGCCGAATTTCACACTTTGATCAAGAACACTAAATAGTTTATCTTTCGGCGCACTGTTTTCTATCGCTTCATCATGTCTCCTTATCAGACCTGCCATATTATACGCTCTGGTTTCCTGAGCCTCAAATCTCCTGAAATCTTCAAAAGTTTCAACATCGCCTGGTCTTCTTCTAGCCTGTCTTCTCATGAACCTGATTTCCGGCTTTGCCCTCAAATAGAGTAAAGCTAAATCTTCTCCATATTTTTCTTTTAATTTTTCGTATAAGGCCAATTCTCTAACAGAAGAGACAACAACTTTGCCTTGGACTAAGTCGACTTTTTGTGTTATTCTATCAAAGAAATAATCTGTTCCCAACTCCAAATATAAAGGCAGCAAATCAACAATATTTGTAATTCCTCTTTCAGCAGCAACTGGCCTGAGAATATCATCTGACACATCTATACCGTCTTGATATGCACCACTTTCTATCAAGTATTTTCTTGTCGTTTCTTTCCCAGAACACATAAATCCAGATACAACTAAAGCCCTTGGCATACCATGTTCTTTGAAAAGTAAGGTTTAAATTTGCACACATTAGACTTAAAGTTTACTTTCCAAACAAAACTTCCACGCTGGCAGAAGAGATATTTCACCTTCCTCAAGCTTCTCTTGCCTCTCTTCGTCCTTTGTTATGAGTAGGCCTTTTTTAACAGAAAACTTTCGCATGAATTCCCTCAAACCAGTTAAATCTTTATCAACTATTTTATTCTGGTATTTGATCTCTACTGGAACACCATCTACCACCATATCTACCTCATGACTATTTTTCCAAAAGTGATTGGAGTTTGTATGGTTTACTATAACACATTCTACAATTCTTCCAAGGAACTGGTCATCTATTAAAGATTTAAACGCGGTGATTATTGAACTGTCTACTGGATAAACCCTTTTCAGCTTTCTTAGCGTAGACATAGAGTTCTTCCTGTAATTACACATAATTTTTAGCAGAAAGCTTTCTTTAAGCAGAATAGTATAATTTTTTATTGATCTCCTGTCCTTATCAAGTTGCTGTGCAAGAGATGAGTAATCCAGATACATTCCGGGATTTGTCGAAATAAGTTCTATCAACTGCATTAAGGCTTCTGTATCCCTTATTCCAAAAAGGCTAACTATATCTTTAAAGATTATTTTGTCCAAAACTATAGACTTCACATACTCCTTCCTTTCGGCCTTTTCTTTGCCTATGATCTCTGGGAATCCTCCAGTTTCTAAATATTCTAAAAACAACGATTTAATTTTAATTGTTGGTATATTTGATCCGAGCCCTTTGAGGCCTATAAACTCGCTAAAGGACATCGGTTTGAGAACAAGCTCATAAATTCTTCCTGCTAGTGTTTCCTTTGTTTTCTCCGCAATAAACAGGCTTTCTGATCCGCTTATTACAAACTTTACTTTTGGATAAAGATCATAGTATTTCTTTATTTGGTTCTCCCACTTACTGAGCTTTTGTATTTCATCGAGAAAGATGTAATATTTGCCTTCTTCCCTGAAGTCTTTTTTTTGAGCTTCCCTATAAGCATTTATCACTTCGTCCAGGCTCTCAGCATATTCATCAAAACTAAAATACAAAACAGAAGAATTTTTTACACCATCATCCAAGAGCTTCTGGATAAGTTGAAACATTAAGGTGGTTTTGCCCGTCCTTCTTAAGCCCGTTATAGAAATTACTTGCCTGTTATTCAAGCTACGGATCAGTTGGTTAAATAAAGATCTTTTATAAGGCCGCAAGAGGTCTTGCGGAACGCTTTTAATAAACCACCAATTATTAAACTCTTCCAGTTTCTCCTTTTTCATATGTACTACTTATTGTACATGTTTATAAAGTTTATGTACATTGCGATGTACATTATAATCAAACTACCTTTGAAAAGTAAGGTTTAAATTTGTTTTATGGGCACAGGATTAGCATTTTACATATAGCCTTACGACAACATCACCAACATCACCAGGATGAAGTGGTGGATTTGCTTGTAGTTGTGCTAGAGTTGGGGCTCTATCATACATTTTGAATTCGTATGATATCGTTGCTTTTGGAGCCGGTACTGCAGTAAAATCGAATGTATCACCATGATTATCCCAACTAAAGGACTGACCATTAGAACCCCAACCCTTTACCGGTTTATCATCACTGGTCATACTCCAAGCATAGCCATTACCAGAGTTCTGCACCATAGTATTGTATACCCCGCTGGTCACTTTGAATTTAATTCCCTGTATGTCATTAGAATTTCCGCATGGACTTGTGGCTCCCACAAGTGATCCGCCTGTCAAATAAACACCGATCAAGGTTTCTATACCACTCGAAACTTCAATATGTGGTGGAACTGATGGGGTCGGACTTGCAGAAGCGGATGGAGTTGGATTTACATCTGTTGGTGTGGGTGATGGACTTGTTGATGTGGTTGTACTAGGAGTTGGTGTAGCTGAAGTTGTAGCGTCTGAAGTGCATGGCTCTGATGTTTTTGGGATTATTTCTGACAGTTTGCATGTTGAGCCGTTGTATGAGTAAGACACTTCTGTAAGCCTGGCCTTTTGACCGATTGTGCATGGACCATATTTCCAGTGCTCTTTTGGCGGCGTGTAAGTTACAACACAATCTGAAGTTGCAGATGAACCTGTAAGCGTTGGGGGCAATGATGTGGTTGGTGTTGCAGATGAACTTGGCAGAACCGGTGGCAATGAAGTTGTGGTACTTGGTGTGGGTGTAGCTGATGAGCTTGGTAAACTTGGTGGAAGTGTTTCTGTTGGTTCTACTGGAACTGGAGTTTCTCCTGCAGGACATGGCGGTTGCTCTCCTGTGCTTTTGCAATAAGAAACTATTGTTAATTTCTTTTGGGCTATGATTTCTTTTGTTGTGCTGTCGCCGCCTGATTGGGCACAACCGCTGATAAAAATAACAGAAACTAAAAGCAAGATAATAACAAATTTGATATTTTTCATTT
>JACQNV010000046.1 GCA_016202865.1 Candidatus Aenigmatarchaeota archaeon | reverse complement strand
GTATGAAGCGAAAGCAATATTGGTTGTGTGTCCCATATACAAGAAACATCTAACTGAAATTATAAAAAGCTTATATCTGGTTTTTAAAGATGTTCGAGAAACTCCTTTTCAGAAAAGTGTAAATCTCCAGGCAAGACCAAAATTGCTGGTGTGCCAAAACTTTGTTTCGCCAAATCTTTTAATTTTCCATATTTCACTTTCTGTTTTTCAGATCCCAAATTCGAAGCCGCAACAAAGAAAGTATTTTCTGTAACTAGTTTTTTGCCTTTTTGTTTTTCAATATCAAGCAAAACTTCAAATCCATCCTTAATGCTCATACATTTGTCTGGTTTTACATCCAGCAAAATCAGTGTATGCAGGCTGAGTTTCTTATTTTCCAAAATTGTCTCGTAACAAGATGTTGGAAAATAGTTTTTTTCAGGATAGCACAGCGTGGTTGTCGCACCAAACTTGTATAGATGCAAGCCAGTCTCTGCAACAGCTGAGAAAATAGATGAGCCGTGAATTATTTTTGCCTCAACTCCTGCTTTTTTGGCATCTAAAATAATAGATGCGTGTGTTGTCGCAGAGAGGGCATCACCACCGACAAATATTCCGACATTTTTTGTTTTGGCTTCTTCAATTAGTTTTCCAGATTTTTCTTCAAGATCGCTTCTGGCTATTTCCTTGACTTCTTTCCCCACTAATTTACTCAGTTTTTTTACATCTGTTTCAAGCCTGTTGGTGTAAAATTCTGCATAAAGCATGTCGCACTTTTTTGCGGCCTCCAGCGCCTTCAGGCTCATGTCCTTTTCATCAGACAAACCAAGCGAGATTAAGAAGAGCATACTATTTGAGTGGTAATTCCCTTTTTAAAACTATCTATCAACTCTAAAACATATGGCTGGGGAGATTGTGTTGGTTTTGGATGATCAGAGAATTGTTGTTGATGTAGCCGAAGAGATTCTTAAGAGTCGAGGTTATAAAGTTTTGACGGCATACTCGGCGCCTGAGGCTTTAGGGAAACTAAATGAAAGACCTGACATTGTTCTATGCGATATACTATTGGGAGATGGGGCAACTGGTTATGATTTCATGGATTCTGCGAGGGGCAAAGGATATGATGGCCCATTTGTTTTCATGAGCGCCTTTGATAAAAGGTCAGAAGCCTTAGCTCGCGGCGGCAGTGGATATGTAAGAAAACCATTTGACAGTAAACTACCCCAAATTATCGCAAACGCCCTTGTTGGTGAAGCTGGAGCTTTGTAATGTTTTGGGGCTTTTAATCAATATTCACCAAAATCCCTGTTCTCTTTGCCCTTCTAAATGATATTTTCAGCAGCGGTATGGAAATTATGAGATAAACTATTGGCACAATGAAACTGTTTAGAACAGCCGCTCCGCTTGCTGATCCTGTTGTTACAAACTCTCTGATCCCTATGAATGTCCCTGTATAAGGCATCGCATATGAAATTGTCCTTATTGGTTCTGGAAATATTTCAACTGGATAGAAAGGCGCTGAAAGAAGGATGAAAAGCTGCAATGCTGTCCACGCCAAAAACACATATTCCCTTCCAAGATAAATAAAGACTGCGGCTATCAAAATTGCCAGACCGATAGAAGCCACTAAACTCGACACTGCGAAATAAAATGTTATTGCGGGATTCGCGGCGACAACAGACAGGTTGAACCAAAATACAGACATCCCCAACAAGACTAACAATATTACAAAAGATGTTATTATAGACAAAATAATTCTGGAAAAAATATATTCCAACTCCGATATACCTGTTGTCATTATTTGCTTTATGCTACCGGACCAAACATCTTCATTCATCATGTTGTTTATACCGCTCTGCGATTGCAAAGAGAAAGACCAGAAAATGTTTATTGCCAAAACAATAAGGCCCGCCTCTAGCGCAAACTGTTGCGAGAAAATCGCGAAAAGGCCCCAAATTATTACCGAGGTCACCGGAAAATAAAATAATTGCAAGGCCCTCCATTTCGACCTTTTTATTACCATCAGATCTCTCCACATCAAAGCCTTGATTTTATACCATTTCATAAACGCTTATTTACCTTCTCTCCATTTAATATTTTCACAAAGTAATCCTCTAGCGTTGGCCTTTTCGTTTCGACATCATGGATTTTATAGCCAAGATTTGTTATCGTCGACAAAACCTCGCTGAGATTTTCATCATAAGAGAGTTTTTTTGACAGCCTGTTTCCGACAACACCAAAGCCTTTCCTCTTCAAAGCTTCTTTACTCTTAACTTTGTCCACTTGAACAAAAACATCATATGTATCAAACTTGCTCAGCTTTACCTTTTCAACAGAACCAACATCTACTATTTTTCCCCTATGAATAAAACCAACTCTATCGGACAGTTGCTCAACCTCATTCATATAATGGCTGGTTAGGAGGATTGTGGTCCCAAACCTTTTGTTCACTTTTTTTATCTCCCTTCTAACTTTCATCGCAATGTCAGGATCCAATCCTAAAGTAGGTTCATCCAATAGCAATACCTCGGGTCTGTTAAGCAAGGCCTTAGCTAGAATCAGTCTCATCCTCTCCCCAGTTGACAGCCATGCAAACTTCTTGTTCCTTATATTGGAGATTTCAAAAAATTTCAGCAGCTCCTCTATTCTTTTTTGTATTGTGTTTTGCGGAACATTGTAAGCCATTCCATAATATTTTAGTATATCAACAACATGCAAGCTCCAGTGGAACCTTGTTCCTCCAGAAACAAAATTCATTTTTTCCAGAATGTCCCTGTTTTTGTATGGTTCCTCTCCAAGAACTCTTGCCTCGCCTTTTTCAGGGTATAACAAACCAACGAGAACCGATAACAAAGTTGTTTTTCCAGCTCCATTAGGACCCAACAAACCAAAAATCTCGCCTTTTTCAATTGTCAAATTTATATCTTTCAGGGCGAAAAAATTGCCTTTCTTGACTTTGTAAATTTTGGATAAATTTCTTATTTCTACAGCTGGTCTC
>JACQNV010000044.1 GCA_016202865.1 Candidatus Aenigmatarchaeota archaeon | reverse complement strand
TTTATCAAATTTCATATTTTAGCCAAAAAATACCCTAATGCCTCTTTAACATCCTTCACTTCTATTACAGGTATTCCAACCTCGTTGCCGATGCTAACTCTTTTTGGTATTGTTTCAACTGTGCATAATTCAGTTGTGCCGATTTTTTCGCATGACCTTTTTTTCTCGTATGTTTTTTCTGTGCCCTGGTTTGGTGGTGTGAGGAATGTTGTTGCGCCGACATCTTTTGCTGCCTTGGCCTTAGCTAAAACCTCACCTACAGATCCTATTGTTCCATCAGCGTTAATTGTGCCTGTCATTATTACATCCTGTTTTAGTGGTGTGTTTTGTATTGCAGCTATTGTGGCGACAGCTAAAGCAGCGCCGGCCGAACCACCCTCTATGACAGTTGCATTGGCCCTTACGCTATAAATAATATCATATCTTGAAAGGTCTATGTGCGTATATTCTTCTGCCACACCTTTCGCCGTCCGGATGGATGTTTGTGTGTCGACCCAGAACAAAAGCTTATCAATGTTAGTCAATATTCTACCAGACCCAGGAAGTATTTCAACATCTAAATTTGTTACAACACCGTTTCCATGCTCGTCAACAGCTGGTATCTTTAGAGTAGCAAAAGATTTATTCGTGTTTGATGGTGGTGTGTACTCTTTGACAATCGTTTTAATTACTGGTGTTATTTGGGGCGTTGGAAAAGGCTGATTTGTCTGAAGATTTTGCGGCGTGATAAAACTGCCAATTAGAAAACCAACAATAATAGCAAGCAAGATTGCAACTGTCCATTCACCCCCTTTGTGGTGATCTTCAAAGTGTTTGATTTTTTTGTATGTGGATGATTTTTTCTTGGCCATAAAATTAATTGTAGTGGGGCTATTTTATACTTTGTGAATCTGAATTCTATACCCTTTTCTTTTGTAAAAGAAAAGTCAGCATCTCATCAGAGATGATGAGATGTCTCGTGTCTACGAGACACGACCTTATAACCCAAAAGAAAACATTTACGAGAACTGAGAGTATAAATAGTAGGGACGAACTCGCAGTCGATATATAGCAACTAGATGGTTTATCTACACTTCCTTCTCTGCTCTGCGACCCCATAAGCATCATTGATCTAGATGGCACTGTTGATGCCGCCTATTTAATACAGCTTAGGGCTGCTGTCTTCCGACCCTGACCCGGTTCACTACACTAACGATCCTATGGGACAAAGCTTCTCAGTTGGAAATGTAGGCCAAATAACCGCTACACACCTTCCTTGAGCTTCGACTCCACCTATAAAGGGGTTTGTGGTGACAAGGGACCCTTAGCCCCCCAGTCTAGTCCCTACCGCTTTTATTTATACAGCCTGTATATAAATCTGTTAATATGAGACGAAAGGCAGGAAGTAGAGTGTCAGCAGGTTCCCAAGATTTTAAAAAAGCATGCACAAACTGCGGGGAAACCAATTATCATACAGAAAATGATCTGTCCTTTATCACAGGCAAATCTGGATTTTATGTGTGCAATGTTTGTGGGTTCAAGTCTATTGGGTTCCCAAAGCTTTCCCTAGAAGAGATAAAAAAGCTGAAAAAAAACTTCTCCAAAAAACCAAAACTTCATTTTGAGAAGCCAGATAGAAAGCGTGAGGCAATTTCATTCATATTCATGTTTGCTATAATTATAATCCTGCTACTTTTCGCCTTTATACGGATTTAATTGGTGATTTAAGTCTGAAGTTTTGTGTAAATGTTTCCTCTTGGTAAACCTTACTTTCTGTGTTATAAGTTTCTTTGGAAAGATGGTAGAAAGGAGGATTTGGGTGGACAGGGGTAGCCGTCCTATCCACCCCTTTAGGTTGGAAGTAGTTCTCTACTTATCCTCTTAAAATGAGTGGGAATTGAGGATGCAGAATGAACCACATCCCCATAAAACCAATCCACTATTAGCAGGCGAATTGTATTTTGACAACCTATTAAACATTCGAAGCAAATGGGTAATCTGCCTCTTCACATGTTTCTATTCACTACTTGGTTTACCTTATTAACCTTATTTGTGAATGGTCAATCAAGAGGCTAGATCTAGATTAGAGGTCCATAAACTATACTTATATAGAAATCAGAAGAACTATTTACTATGGCAATTGGGGATATAATAGTACCGAAATGGTTTTTTGGTTTTGACTCAGCTATTTACATATTCGTAGCTATTGTCGGTTTTCTGATAACTTATTATTCTTATAAAACTTACTCCATAACAGCCAAAAAACAGCACCTTTTCCTTTACTGGGGCTTTAAGATAATCAGTGTTGGGTTCTTGTTGCTTGCAATAACAAGAATTTACAGTTATGGTATTGTTCTGCCAACCTGTACTGATGTCTGCACATTGTCAACATCTGGTAGTGCATTTACAATAACCGATTTCGGTTACTGGATTTATTTTGCAGCTTCCCTGTTGGCCTACCTAATGTTCATTTTGACATCAATGGCTGAAAAAATAAAGCTGCCAATAATGTTCATACTTCCGGTTTGGTTTGCTGCTTTCCCATATTTCCACATAACATCCATATTTTTGATGTCTTTTGTGGTCTTCAACAGCATTCTAAATTTCCTTAAAAACAAAAATGCAGCTACGCTATTGGTCTTACTAGCCTTTGTCTTCATCAGTATATTTCATTTATCTCTGATAGTAATCCCGATAAACCAGACAGTTTATGTATTCGCGCACTTATTCCTGCTTCTGGGGTTCCTATCGTTCCTATTCATGTTAGTTAAAGTGTTGAAAGTAAAGGTTGGAAAGTAGCATAAGGTTATATGAAAGGTAGAAGATCAGAAATCAATATACTGCATGATATCTTGCAGTTAATAGAAAAAAAAGGCGGTGTAGCCAAGCCAACTCACATACTTTATGGTGCAAACTTATCCTACAAAAGAATGGTTGGTTATTTGGAGTTTTTGGAAGAGAAGGACTTTATAGAAAAAGTTGAAAAATCGGGAAAAACAGCCTATAAAACAACTGATAAGGGCAAAAGATTTCTGCTGGAGTTTAGAAAAGTAGAGGAATTGTCAAGCGCGTTTGGAATAGGTTTGTGATAGGATAGTTTTAAATATATAAACAGAATATTAGAGATAAGGTTTCTTGTTATATGACAGCAGAATATGATGTGATTATTGTTGGTGGTGGACCATCTGGTTCAGTTGCAGCGATGTATTTGGGAAAGGCAGGAAAAAAAGTATTGTTAATTGATAAGGCTCCATTTCCACGAGACAAGACATGTGGAGACGCGCAAGGTAGAAAAGCAGCTAACATAATGAAGGAGCTAGGAATTTATGAAGGATATGAACAGTTACCTGGCCAAAAGATTTATGGTTTAACACTCAGTTCACCTGACGGGACGCAGGTCCATGTGGATGTCGAAGACAGGAAAAACCCACCGCCTGGATATGTGCACAAGAGGGCTGTTTTTGATGGTTATTTGTTTGAGTGTGCAAAGAAAGCTGTCGAGACAAAGATTTTGACCTTAAAAGATGTTATAGTTGAAGATGATGTCGTTAAAGGTGTTGTTGGTGTTAACCAAAGCGGTCAGACAGAAGAGATTCGAGCAAAAATTGTGCTGGCTGCTGACGGGGCTTTAAGTGTTATTGCAAGAAAGTTCGGGTTGGTTGATAATCCACCGGAGCATGTCATCTCTGCACTCAGGATTTACTACAAAAATGTAAAAGGTCTCACAGACAGGTTAGAACTCCATCTTGTCGACAAGCTCATTCCAGGATATTTCTGGATTTTCCCATTGCCAAACAATGAGGCGAATGTTGGTTTGGGGATGATAATCAAAGACATGCAGGAGAAAAAAGTCAACTTGAAACAGGCGGTGTTAGATGAGATAAAAAACAATCCACTATTCAAGGACAGGTTTGCTGATGCACAGTCGCTGGAAGATGTGAAGGGCTGGACGCTGCCGATTGCAAGCCACCACAGGAAAGTATACGGTAATGGTTTTTTGTTGTTGGGTGATGCAGCCAGCCTTATAGATCCACTAAGCGGTGAGGGTGTTGGCAATGCAATGATTTCGGCTAAGGTTGCGGCAGAAGTTTGTATTGAGGCTTTGCAAGAGGATAGGTTTGATGAGAATTTTTTGAAGAGATATGACAAAAAACTTTGGGATGTGATTGGAGATGAAATAAAGGCAAACACAAGGCTACAAGTTTTAGGCAAGAAGCATCCGCATCTAATCGACAAGTTGATAGGAAAGGCTGCAAAGAGCGAGGAGTTTAGGAAAGAGTTTGAGAAGCTATTGCCCTATACTGGCGGCAGGAAGAAGATAGGCTCGGCCATGTTCTTGAAGATGCTGATTAAAGGTTGATTGTGGACTATACACCATTACTCTGAAGTTCTGTTCTTATGTGTTTTGGAACCATTTCTGAAAGGATTGGTAAATATCGCCCCACAAACTTTCTATAGAAAACACCGTCAACATCAATTCCCCATTTGTTGCCGTTCCTCTGTTCATATAGTCTTTGCATTTCTGGTTCTATTCCAAAATAAGATCCTAAAACATTCAAAAATCCCATAACTATAAATACCTTCCACCAAGAAGCCTGAGAGCCTCTCTTGTTTCGATAGGTATATCATCTGCTTTAACGGAAACCCATGGTCTAAGTGTAGGCAACTGACCATCTAAAGGATTTAATTGCCTATAAACATCGCCAGCATTGTCTATACAATAGAAATGTTCGTCCCTCTGTACGCCTACTATATATGAAGGCTCACACCCAAGTAAAATCCAAACATCATTCAAGAATCCCATACATTTTATTGAAGGCAACTTTTAAATAATTAACAGCAGTCGTAATAATAGCCGCAATTATAACACTTAGAGCGCTTCTTGCTCCCTGAGATATCGTCCATTGGGGAACTGCACTGTGGGCATGGAACCTTTTTTTCTGTTGGTTCTGTCATGTAATAAAATTAGTTTCGGGTAGTAAATGTTTTTCACCTTGAAATAAAGGTTGTGTGTTAGTCCCCAACCTTAACAAGCTTCCCTTCAGCCGTCATTTTGTGAGTATATGACCATCTTTCAACAAGTGTTTCAGGAAACCCAGCATCATCGTTTTCTAGAGCCAATTTAATATTTTCTGGTACATTTTTTGTTGGCACATGGGTCTTCAAATGTTGCAGAGAAGTTACGCCATCAATATCCAATGGACATTGTTCCTCAATATAGCTTGTAATCCTAAAATAAAAATTCTCCTTGTCCCTTACCCACACATATCCGTCTTTATCCATGTGTCTGCTGACGACGCGCGTGAGTGGCATCCCAATAAAAGCTCTCGCGACATTTAGATAACCCATAAAACCCCTAATAATTTAAGTGTATTAAATTAACTTCTGGCCTGTTTTCAAATCAATGATATGGATGACATTCACTGGGCAACAATCTGCGGCTTCCCTATTATTCTTCAGATCCACCATTTCCAATTCTTCTTTCACAATGGCATCGCCTTCTTTTATGTGCTTTGAGCCAACTAAATCTGATTTCCCGTCTGCACTGCTCATAATCCAAAATTCTGGTGCAACAGCTGCGCAAGCCCCGCAACCTATGCATCCTGGCCTGTCATGCTCAATCTTGAAATCTGCCATACAAATCTACAATTAATAGGTTTTAAACCTTTTAAATTTTAGGTATTTAAAGGTTTCCTTATAATACGGCAATTAGAAATTGGCCTTATGTCTGCGGGTCTTCCACAATATATAAAGGTGTTAGGTCAAGTATAATATACTGTTATGGAACAAAGGATCTTTACCATCGATGAGGCAGAGCAGTGCTTACCTAGGGTAAAGGAGATTTTTGACAAGATTTTTGAAATAAACACCAGGGTAAAAGCAGCTACTTCTGACATTAACAGCCTTCTGGAGATTTGGGGAAAAGATGTCTCAGAATCCAGCCACAGGGATCACAAGCTTTATATTGAGCGGTTGAAAAAAAGGGACGAGCTTGTTGACAGGATTAAGCATCTTGTAGATGAGATACATGAACTTGGGGCATTTGTAAAGGGTGTTGATGATGGTTTGGTTGACTTCCTTTTTGACAAAGGCGGTGAAATAGTTTGTTTGTGCTGGAAATATGGCGACAAAAAATTAGGCTATTGGCACGGCGTGAGCGATGGATATGTTGGTAGAAGGCCTTTAAATGAGCTTTTGGGTTTGTCCGGAAATCAGATTAGAGGGGTTTAATAATGT
>JACQNV010000041.1 GCA_016202865.1 Candidatus Aenigmatarchaeota archaeon | reverse complement strand
CTACATATAAGGACATATTTTGGCTACTTGATAAGGGGAAAATAATAACCACAAATTCTAGGAAAAGACTATGGGACATCATAAAGTATAGAAATGTATTATCACATGAATATGGAGAGATCACACAAAAAGACCTCGTTTATATAATAAAAAACCTTTCTGAAATAAAAAATTTTATAAAAATAGTTAAGCAGCTTGTCAACAAAGAGTAATTCTATATGCCTATTGACGCAAATCCGTGGTATTATATAACTTTCCTTGGTGATCCAAGGTTGTGGGTAGCTGTTGCTCTTATTCTATTCGCATCGCGCATCTATTTCAAAAATAGAGGCCATCACAATCTAAAGTGGGTTGGAAAATTCATCTTGTTCTCTGGTTTTGGTATGGGTGCCGCCTTTGGCGCCTCAGAGGTCCTCAAACATATTTTCCAAATACCCAGAGCATGTACAGAAGCAACCAATGCGTATTGTGGCGGAATAGGCACACTATCCTTCCCTTCAAGCCATGCAACAATAGCCTTTGCTGTGTTCACTGGAATATTTTATATTATTTGGCATAGCTATAGAACCAGTAGAAAAAAGTCAACTCCATTTGTCTGGCTGTGGATTTTTATAATTCCAGTTTTGGTCAGCTTATCAAGAATAATGCTTGGTGTCCACACACCTCTCGATGTGATAGGCGGGGCAGTAACAGGCCTGCTGATAACTGTTTTGTTTGTTGAAATAATCTGCAGAGTGCCTGTTCTCAGGGAAAAATGGATAAACAATAAAAAGTAGCAGGTACCAAATTATATGGGAAATGTGGAAAAAAGACTCGATTCAATTGAAAAAAGAAATAAAAAGGTTGAGCTGGATAAAGCTTGGGAGACCAGCTGGACAAGAAGGATAATTATAGCGCTATTAACATATGTCACAATTGTATTGTTCTTCTTAGTTGCCCAGTTACCAAACCCACTTATTAATTCCATTGTGCCAACAGCTGGTTTTGTTCTGTCTACAATGTCTTTGCCTTTTTTCAAAGGCCTGTGGATTAGATACAATTCTCGCAAGCCTTAAATCTCTTTCTGATAACCAATAAACATATGGCTTTAACTGACTATCAACATATAAAAAACCCCTTGATACAAGAAAAAAGGATAACCTATGATTGTGATGGTTGGGTTAAGGTAATGCTTGTTCTAGATATAGGAAACTTTGTAGGAGCAGATTACCATCTTGTCTGCGGTGATATCGTGGAATGGGAATGGAATGGCAGAACAAGAATTGACACAGTTGCCCCATCAAGCAGAAGAAGAGACAGAATGCTGAATAGCTTGAAAGAAAGCGGAATAGATGGTTATATCAGTTTTGTCTAATTACTACAACTATAAACCAGAATAGCATTTATATATCTTTCAGCCAAAAATATGGATGATAGCAGATAGGAGATATGCTAGGATAGTTTCTTCTGGTTCAGATTTGCCAAAAGCTGTTATTGGGAATGAAGAGTGGGAAACCAGATTAAATTTAGAGCCAGGTTATATTGAAAGTGTTTCTGGGATAAAGGCAAGGAGATACGCATCACCGGAGGAAGTTTTTGGAAGCATGATATGCAGAGCCTCTCTAAATGCAGTTAATGATTACGAAAAAAGGAAAGGGCATCAGCCTGAAAAAATAGACCTGGTTGTTTGTGGAAGGGCAACACCGTCCAATAGCAATGCGTTTTCAATGGCAGGCACAGTTCTAGAGCATCTTGGTTCTGAAACAGATATAAAATTGGGGGATGTTGATATTTTGGAAGGACCAATTGGTTGCAGCGGAGCCTTGGTGGGATTGAATTACATAAGACAATGTATAGAAAGGGGGGAAGCTGAGAGGGGGCTGTTTGTTGGCGGTTCCCGATTATCTGAATTTATAGATCCGCTCAGCCGAGGTTCGATGTTATTTGGAGATGGTGTGGGGGCATGGATAGTTGAGGCATCTGATGAATGTGGAATATTAAGCTACAAAGGTTGCATGGTTCCAAATGCAAATGCTTTAAGAGTTTCTCATGGAGAAGGTGGCTATAAGTTATTCATGCAAGGGAGAGAGACTGCTGCATTTGTACTCAGAAACGCGCCGCGGTTAGTTGAGGAAGCAGTAGAGTTATCTGGCTACAGGATGGTGGATATTGATAAATTCCTCTTTCACCAGGCAAGCTTGAGGTTAAATGAAGCAGTTGCAGGTGAATTAAATGTTCCGCGAAGTCAGCTTGTTAGTTCACCTGAATATGGGAATATAAGTATAGCATCTTTGCCAATTTTATGGACTAATGCTGTAAAATCCGGAGAAATTAAAGAAAACAATCTTGTTGTGTTATGTGGATATGGCGTTGGACTGCATGCAGCAGCAATGGTTGTTAATGTGTAACAAAAAGAATGTTTTTAGTAGTTTATTCGTCATCGAAATGTGTGTTCAAAAAGTCGTAGCCGAGTTTTCTAACAGTTTCTATTTCTTTAAATTTAGTAGAATTAGGATCAACTCTGATCTCGAGGTGGCCACCTTCAAGTGCGCCCAAACTCATTGAAAGTGTGTTTAGTCTCTTAAACATAGTTATAAAAATTCTTATAGATATTCTATATAATTTTTAATAATTATCCAATTGGTGTTTTGAATATATAAAGCTTACTGTTCAAAACCATCAGTCTGATAATCATTTAGTTAATCCACCTATATATTATTATCATTCTGTAAACTTCCTTAAGGGGGCAAGTCTATTATGATATTATTTATAATAATTGGCTATAAACGGAGGGAAAGGTAGTGTTGTCCAAGGAGAATATGATCGTTTCCCAGTTGACAAAGAAAAACTACTAAGATTAGCGAGAGAAAACAATCTTACTGCTCGAGGGGCTAGTGAGTAATATAATTTAGCATCGGTTTATTGGTGAAAAGATGACACAAGCAACAGAACTAATAGAAATGAGGAGGGACATTGTTACTTCATCTCATCCATGTTTAGGAGTAGCATACAGAAGTCCAGCATATTCTTTCAGATATTCGTCAACATTAGTATGTGGCCAAATAAATTATTACGCCTTGAAGGAACAAATACCAAAAGGGCGCAGAATATCAACAGCAGCAGAAGAGTTGGCAATACAGCTTGGTTTAGAAAGGGTAGGGCAAGACCCAAGGAAAGCTCAAGTTTTTAGCGACCTTTTTGCAGACCACATTTATTCTGCTTGGCAATGGACAGAAACTGGTCTAAAGGTTCCGAAAGGCTGGGAAGGGGGAAGATATCAAACAGACTCAAAAGGAAATAAACAGTTCCCAAGAATAATTCTTATAGGGGATCAAGAAGTTGGTGAAGCCCTTGTTCCAGAAGGAAATGGAAGGGCTGTTGTTGTTGAATGGAATGAAGTTTTTGGTATTCCTAGCATAACCTCAGATAGTGAAAATTCTATGATTATGAGAAACCACACAACACATTTCGATTTTAATCCAACACCAAATATAGACGAAAGGACAGGAAGGCCGGCGGATATTGCTGTCACACGCAGGAGTTATTGTCACGGGGATGAGCAGGATGTATGCCTAAGCGTTGATGCAGACATCGGGCGTTCGGATTCGAGGTCAGGCGACAGCTTCCGTTTAGTTCAGGGTCCCATACCAGAGATTGAAAGGCTGGTTGCATGATTTCAACCAACGCAACTCTAAACCCACTTTATCTCCTTTATCCCATGCATCCCAGTTAACTCCCTTTCGATGTCCTTAAACTTCTTTGAAATATCAAAATTGTCAAGCCCGTCTTTCAAACTCAATCCCTTATCCCTCTTGGCTTTCCAAATAGCTGCATTTATTTCCACCAGTTCATCTACTGTAAATTTCTCAAACTCAATTTTTTCTGCAATTGGGAACTTCTCCGAATGTATATCCTTGCCCCTCAAATCCTTGTAAATCTTGTATGTAATAAATGGTACAATAGGTGAAAGCAGTTTTAGTAAAGTATCCAAAACATGATTCAAAGTCCAAATAGCAGATTCCTGCTCTTCCTTTGTAAATTTACCATCAGTATTATATACCCTAGCCTTAACCAATTCCAAGTAATGAGAAGCAAAAATCTCCCAGACAAAATGTCTAAGCCTGACACCAGGATTATGAAAATCATATTCCCCAAACTGTTTTTTGGATAACTCTATTATTTGGTCCAGTTCAGAAAGCACCCAACTGTCTAAAATAGTTAGCTGTGGTCTCTTTTTAGGAGCCTCACTAAACCCAGAAATAAATCGCGCCACATTCCAAAGTTTAGTCAAAAATTTTCCATTTCCCTGTATCTTCTCCTCTGAACACATGAAATCTGTGTCAACCAAATTACCTTCCAATGCAGCCCAAAGCCTCACTGACTCTGCGCCAAATTTATCAATAAGCATGGCTGGATCAACAACATTACCCAAACTCTTGCTCATCTTCCTTCCCTGCTTATCCAAAATGTGATAGTGTATCCACACATCATCAAAAGCAGGCTTTCCTGTTAATTGGTAACATCTGAGTATAGTGTAGTAAAGCCATGTCCTGACAATTTCCTTTCCCTGAGGCCTTAAAGTGGCTGGGAAAGCTTTCTTGAAAAATTCCGGATTCTCAACAAACTGTAAAATATACAGCGGTGAAATGGAGGAATCAAACCATGTATCAAATACCCTTTCTTCTCCTCTAAATTCCTTGCCTCCACATTTTGTGCAGGCGTTTATTGGCGGAGACTCTTTCCATGGCTGATAATATTTCCCTTTGGGTGGAACAACAACCTCTCCACATTTTTTACAATACCACAAAGGTATCTCAGTCGCATAAACCCTCCTTCTGGAAACAGGCCAATCAATTGACACAGCGCTTATCCAATCCAGCAAAAGTTGTTTGTTCTTCTTGGAGTAAAAGTTTATTTTGTCTGAAAGCTTTTTTATGTCGTCCAAAAAATCAAGCTGTTTGACATAATATTCAGGCATTGTGATGAATTCTATTGCATGCTTTGACCTTTCACAAATCGGCGTGCTGTGTATTATCTCCTCCTTCTTCACAAGAAACCCTTCTTTTTCCAGTCTCTCTATTATTGATTTTCTAGCATCTTCCACCTTCATGCCTGCCAAAAAACCCGAGTTCTTGTCCATCTTGCCCTCTATTGTAATGCAAGACTCTGCTTCCATGCCAATCTCAATCAAAAACCTTATAGCATTCTGATCCCCAGCTGACTTGCTCATGAACATTATACCGCTCCCGTACTCTGGTTTTGCAATCGGATGTGGTTGTATTGGGATCTCCAGATTGTAAATAGGGACGATAGCCTTCTGGCCTTTTAGATGTTGATACCTCTTGTCATCCGGGTGGTAAACAACTGTTCCCGCTGTGCACAGAAGCTCGGGTCTTGTTGTTGCAATCACGATCTCTTCCTCGCTCCCTTTAACCCTAAACTTGACATGATTCAAAAAAGTCTTCAAATCAACATGATCAACCTCATTGTCCGCAACCGTAGTCCTGCATCCAGGGCAATAATTATTCAGCCTCTTATCCTCATATACAAGGCCCTTCTTCCACAAATCAATAAAAGTCGATTGTGTTAATTTTCTATATTCATCGGAATCTGTAAAATAAATGTCGCCTGGGTTTTTTCCTGGTTCCCATGAGCTGAAGCTAATTCCAGATCTCAAAAAAGTCTCTGTTGATTTTGTGCTGAATTCCTCCAATAGTTTTTTGCAATACTCTATAAACTTCTCCCTCGGAACGCTTCCTGGTCTCACATTAAATTTTTTCTCTGTCGCAACTTCTATTGGCAGACCATTCCTATCCAAACCAAGAGGAAACAAAACCTCAAAACCAGTCATCCTCTTGAACCTTGCAAACATGTCCATCAAAATATATGTTGTGCAGTGACCCATGTGAACAGGCGCATTTACATAAGGTGGTGGCGTGTCTATTGAGTAAATCTTCTTTTTTGTTTTTGGATCAAATTTATAAGCCTTAGATTTCTTCCACTCTTCATATATCTCCTTTTCCAAATCCTTCTTCCAGTTTGTTTCTGCGAGCATACAAATTATTGTCTCGTGATTTTAAATATAATCAGACAAACCAACCTCCAACAAATAATTGAAATCCAATCTCCTTTCACCAGAAACAGACAAATTGTTCATAAAAACCCGATAACCAGGAAATAAAAGAACAAATTAAACAACAGCGACTACAGGCACATCTACCAAAATTAGGAAAATTCCATTAAGATTAAAATTGATGCCGTTCATATACTATTCAATTGTTAGAGTGTAGTTATAAATGTGCAGATGTTGAAATCAGAAGTCCTCAAATAAATCCTTTTTCTTGGTCTCCTTTGGTTTTTCGTGCTTTGGTTCTGATCCGCCACCACTCTTGATGCTCTCTGCAATCTTTTTCAAAACATCCTCTGGCATCCTTTTTACAGACAGAATAGTCTCCAAAGCAGGCGGACCCTCTGAATTAAATCTGGGAATTACATGGAAATGTATATGGGGGACAGCCTGTCCGCTAGCCCTGTAGTTGTTTTGCAAGATAGAGATCCCATCAGCTTGTGTACCGTTTTTCACAGAAACAGAAAGCCTTTTAACAAGCTCAAATAATTTTCCGGCCTCCTTTTCAGGCATATCCAAAACAACTTCATAATGTTTTTTTGTGATAACTATAGTGTGTCCTGGATTCCTGGGGTTGATGTCCAAAAAAGCTAAATATTCCCCATCTTCATATACTTTGGCGGCTGGCTGAATCTTTCCTGCAACCATAGCGCAAAAAATACATTCCTGATCGGCCATATAAAATACTCGTTTTCTGTATTATAAATCAATGAGGTTGCCCGGAATTTCAGTCTTGGGTTAACAATAACCCAACCGTATCTGTAAACTGTTTTCTTTGGTACGGTAGCTTTCAATCTCAGACGGAAATAGATCCTTGATTTACGCTTTGAGGATCTATTTCGACCTTCTGTTGAAAGCTAGCCTTTGAACCGGGGTCGCGAGCTCCCAAGGCTCGAATCATATCCAGACGGAAATAGATCCACAGATCTATTTCAACCCTCTAGACCAAGCTAGACTACAACCCCATCAATTGGAATTATATGCTTTTAACCATTTAAATAAATAGAGAGAAGATATTCACTAGGGTGTCTTGTATAATAGCCTCCTTAGCTCAGTTGGTAGAGCATTCGTTTCGTAAACGAAAGGTCGAGAGTTCGAAAGGGACGAAGCTGACCGATGTCAGCTTCCAGCCGATTTTCTCTCAGGGGGCTTTACTGGCCAAAGCTTTATAAGCTCAGTTTACTAAGTATAACTTGTATGACTAGATTAACTATGAGCGTTAAAAGCGTAGATAAAGAGGCATGGAAATCCATCAAAGTCGAAGCTGCAAAACATGAAATGCAAATAGGCGAGTTCTTGGGATTCCTTATAAATGAGCATAAATCTCTGGAAGCCGATAACAACTGGGACGCGATACTCAAGAGCAAATCCATACTAACAAAAAAAGATGCTGACGAAATCAAAAAACATGCCGAGAGTTTTAGGAAGGGGTTTGATTTTAGATGATAGTCCTGGATACAAATGTCCTTATAGAACTTGAATTAGGAAACCCAAAAATCATTGAAAAATTGGTTGAATTAAGGAAGAATCATACTGAAAATCCTGCGATACCATTCATCTGCTTTTCAGAGTTTTATTACGGACTTTTGAAAAAAGGCAAAAATGTAGGTGACGGTTTGAATCTCCTTGAAAAGTTTACAAAACTCCATTCTTCTGAAAAATCAATGAAACTTATTGCGGAGATAAAACTCGATTTAGAAAAGAGCGGTAGCATGATACAGCTGTTTGAAATAATAATCGCGGCCATCACTATTGACCATAAAGCCACATTGGTCACATCTGATAAAGGATTTGAAAAAGTTGATGGTTTAGATGTTGTGCTTATCAATCCCTAGGAAGTTTAGTTAACAACTACCCAACTAATCTCTGGTGTTCTATTTTAATACACTTATTCTGCACAACCTGTATGCCGTTTTCCTCAGCTAATTTGGCGGCCTCTGCGTTCTGAATACCAAGTTGCATCCAAATAAGTTTTGGTTTATATTCCATCTTCAAAACATCCTGAACAACTTGTAAAACCTCTTCTGATGGCCTAAAAACAACAACCATGTCTGCCTTATCCTTCACATCAGAAGCTGTCTTATACGATTTCTCTCCAAGAACTTGGGCTGTAAGCGGGTTGATAGGGATTATCCTGTACCCATGCCTTTGCAAATATTCTGGCACTTTGTACGCATCCTTATCAATGCTTCTCGAGCAGCCAACAACAGCAATTGTTCTTACACTACCTAACACTCTTGCTATCTGCGAATCGTCCATATTACCCCCTATATCCAAACTTCTTATTGTATTTATTATGATCTAGTATATCAAGAACAAAACATACAATTTCTATTTGATCACCTCGTATAGTGTATAACATCCTCCAGAAGTGCGCTATTTCCATTCTATACAAATTGCTCACATTATACTTTTGCACATATTCTTCGGGTATCAGCCTTTTTGGAATGTTGTCGCCATAATCCGGATTTAATTTGAGCAGCTCTATTTTGTTTTTAATTGATTTTAAAAGTTGCATCTCCTCAGAGTTTGTTTTGCCTTGAGCAGACTGTTCCCCAACAATCTTGTTTAGGGCTTCAAAATCTTCCTTGGACTGGCCTATAAAAACAACCCTTACTAGCCTGCTCATACCTCAAGTCCCTTCCTTATAAATTCTTCGAGCTTGCTCCTGTCTTCATATATCCAAACAATGCCTTTGCTGGTAAACAAGACCTTCCCGCTTAGCTGCAGATAATCTAGAATTTTCAATAATGTGCTATGCATAACCTTTCTTGGAAGCTGATTTTTTAATTCTGCAATTGTCAGTTGCTTGTCCGCGTTTTTTAGAGTTTCCTCTACCATCAGCACCGTATTAAGCGTTGGCGAATGTTTCTGCAATAAAGACATATGTATCACCTTTAGAT
>JACQNV010000042.1 GCA_016202865.1 Candidatus Aenigmatarchaeota archaeon | reverse complement strand
ATCGTGTCTCGCAGAGTATATTGTGACACGAGACATCTCTGCATCTTTCGCATAGATCAGAGATGCAGACCCAAATATGCAAACTTTCATGAGGCTGTAGCTCAGCACTTCTTTCGGTGCATAGATCAAAAGACCTGCACTAGAAAGATATGAGCATTGGGAGAGCACACGGCTGAAGACCGTGGTGTCGGGTGTTCGATCCACCCCAGCCTCATTTAATTTATGAAACAAGTAGATCGTTTACCAGAAAAGCACATATTTATTTGTGTGAACAACAGGGAACAAGGCAGTTGTTGCCTTAAGGTTAATGGGATAGATACTTTCCAAAAAATCAAGTCATATATTTTGTCTCATGGTTTAGCTGGAAGGGTTTGGGTCACAAAGACAGGGTGTCAAGGGTTTTGTAATCCGGTTGGCACTACAATATCTGTTTATCCCGAAAAAAAGATTTTTACAGAGGTTAAGCCAGAAGAAGTTGATAAGATTTTAGAGGAAGTTTTAAGTAAATAGTATGAAGATAGACACAGTTATTTTTGACTGGAGCGGTGTCATTAGCGATGACAGAAAACCAGTATACGAAGCCAACATGAGTCTCCTAAGGTATTTTGAAAAGCCAACAATGGATTTTGAGGAGTGGTTACCAAAGACAACGATGACACCAATAGAATTTCTGGCTGATAACGGTGTATACGGAGACAGGGAAAAGTTGTTTGGCCTGTTTAAAAAATATCTTGATGATGCTATAATCGCTGGAATTGTCCCAACTGTTTATGCAGATGCAGCTGATGTTTTCACTTACCTTAAAAATAAGGGTCTAACTATTGCGATACTGAGTAGCCATCCACCTGAAAATCTTACTGAAGAAGCTGAGAAGTATAAATTGAAATCATTTTTGGATTTTATAAAAGGTGGGTCTAAAAACAAGACTGAAGGTCTAAAGTCTGTTTGCGAGAAACTGGGGAAAAACCAAGAAAACGCCTTGTATGTGGGTGACACTGTTTATGATATTCAGGCTGCTAAAGGCGCTGGATTACTTTCTGCTGGTATTTGCACAGGATATCACACGAAAGACAGATTATTAAAAGAAAAGCCAGACTTCATATTAAACATTTTGTCAGATATTAAAAAGATAATATGAAACCGAGCAATTAAAATCAATTATAAGAAAATATTGGAAATTATCAATATTTAAACTCTAATAGGATAACCCTTTATATGCTGGTAAAAAAATCTCAAACAAAAAAAATTGAAAACTCTAAAGACTGCGTTGTGTGGGAATATGAGTATCCAAGTGAGTTATCTAGTTTTGCAACAGCTACAATGAATGGAAGATATCCTGATAAAAACCGAGTAACAAATCTTGAATGTGAAGAAATTTATTTTGTGATTTCTGGATCTGGTGTTATTCATTCAGAGTTTGGAGACTTTAAAATAGAACAAGGTGATGTATACTTTTTCAAGAAAGGTGAGAAATATTGTGTAGATGGAAAAAACTTATTTATGGTATTGTTAAATACGCCTAAATGGTCTCCGGAACAGCATAGGGGTATTGAATGAACTATATGAAAATTGCAATTGGTTCTAAAAATCCTGTGAAAGTGGCGGCTGTGACAGACGGATTGAAGGAAGCCTTTCCTAAAGCTGAGTTTGTTTCTGTTGATGTGAAATCTGGGGTTTCAAGCCAACCTGTTGGGGACGATGAAACTGTAAAAGGTGCAACAAACAGGGCTACAGAGGCTCTGAAAAAGATTGGTGCAGATCTTGGTGTGGGTTTGGAAGGCGGTGTGGAAGAGACAAAACATGGGATGATGGCAACTGTTTGGTGTGCCATTATTGATGTCAAAGGTAATATTGGTTTAGGGGGTGGCTTGCACATACATATACCAGAAGTGGTTGCAAAGAAGATCAGGAACGGCGTTGAGCTTGGAAAAGCCATGGATGAGCTGACAAATAGGAAAGACACAAAACATCAGGAGGGCGCCTTAGGTATACTTACAAAGGGTTTGATTGACAGGAAGACTGGATACGAGAGTCTTGTAAGGCTAGCAGCAGCGAAATTTTTAAACCCAGATTTATATAGTAGATAACCAAATATTGATGGGTTGATAATATGGGAAGAATAAAAACTTCTGAAGTGAAAAACCTTGCTGAAGACTTGATAAGGGAACATGGGAATAAGTTTAGCGTTAGTTTTGAGGAAAACAAAAAGGCTTTGCATGAGGTTAAACCAGTAAAGTCGAAGAAGGTAAGGAACACAATTGCAGGCTATATAACAACAAGAATGCAGCAGATACAGAAGAGTGGGATTTAACTATTTGTTTCGGGGACAATAAATTCAGAATCGCTTACTTCCAAGCTCAGGCTTTTCGCAACCATGTTAACGACATTGAGTATGCCGCCTGTTTTTAATTCTGCAGAGTTGGATAATAGGATTCCTGTTTCTACATCTAAACACACACTGGTTGGTTTTATACCAGCAGTATCAATATAAGCGGCCTCTATATCATAACACTTTCTAGAGGCTATTGTTTTTTCTTGGTTCAGTTTTAACTTCACTTGACCAGAAGACACCGATTCATCTATTGTTTGAAGGGCTGCTGTTGTGTTAAAGAGTTTTGTTATCCTTTCCACATCTGCATCCTCCTCTTTTGCACAGGATGTAGAATTGGCAATTTTATTACATTGGTAAACACCTGTCGGTAACACATAAATTATTGTTTCGTCTGTTGTTTTTTCTGGAGGTGTTTGGGCATCTGCAGAAGTCGAGATTTGGCTAACGCGCGTAACTATCTTAAGCTTGCCGCCTTTCTTATATTGAGACATGGTCCCAGATGTCTTAAGAAATTGGTCCGGTTGGCTCAAAGGCCTGAATTCTGTGCTAAAATCATATTGCACAAAATAGTCAACATTAGATGACTTTGATAAGCTTTCCTTCAGAACCTGCTTTGGGTCACCGCTACCTGCTTGCTGTGTGCAACCAGAAACTAGAACAATTAAAGCCAACGCGGCCAGTAAAAGAACTTTCATAAATAATTTAAGGTTATTATATTTAAATAGCGCCGCATATATCATATTATGAACATTGAAAAATCATGTGAGGAGTCTCTAATTTTTAGTTCCAACGAAAAGCTGTCAAAGGTTGTTTCTGCTTTGCATGCAGAGGGTGCACACGAGGGATTTATTGTTGATGGTAGGGAGTTTAAGGGGGTTGTTTCTGCTTCGGATATACTAAAGAAAACTGTGAGTAATCCAGAAAAGGCCAAACTTTCCGGCCTTTCGCTAATAAGAAAGGTGAAAGTTTTTAGCACAGATGTTGAACTGAAAGATGTGTTAAATGCATTTATTGTAAGCGATTATAGGTCTGTGCCTGTTTCTTCTGGTGGAAAGTTTCTAAATCTAACTAAACTTGGACTACTAAAAATAATTCCAAAAAATGTTCTACATGGAAAAAGGGCTGAGGATGTCATGTTTTTTCCAGAGTGTGTGAGCGTAGATGACAGCATCAGTGTTGTGAAATCAATACTAAAGTCGTCCCATGTCTACAGGGTTGCTGTCCTTAAAGATAACAAGGTGCAGGGGATTGTTGATGATTTGACAATATTGAAGACGATAATTAGCAAGGAGAAAAAGCCCGGATGGGAAAGGGGTGGGGAGAAAATAAAGGAGGACGCAATACCAATATCAAATGGATTATTTATGTCAGAAGATTTTTTAACAGCCTCAGCTGGGACTGAGCTAAAGTATATAGTCAGCCAAATGGTGGAGAAGCAAAAGAATACGGTTGTTATAGAGGAAGGCGGCAATCTTCTTGGAATAATCACGCCAAGGGAAATAATCAAGCTATTGGGAAGTGAGATAAGTGGCGTTTATTTAACTGTTTCAGGTCTTCAAGACGAAGATGCATTTATACAAACTGTTGTTGATTCTGAAATAAGGAATGAGGTTAAAAAAATAGGGAAGATTATTCACATACATCACATGACAATACATGTCAAAAAGTTTAGGACAACAGGAAAAAGGATGAATTTCGTTGTTAGGGGAAAGCTTACATCAAATAAAGGCATGTTTGTCGCTCAGCACGATTCTTGGAACTTGACAAAGTCAGTCAGAGAAATGCTCAAGAACATGAGAAAAGAAGTGACCAAGCGAGTAGACAAAGAAAGGGAATTCGGCAGAGAATGGGCACATGAAGAGAGGGGGAAATAGTCAATTAAATCACATGGTCATAATGAGAAATATGCACTAGACCTGGTGCCACGGAAGTTCCATCCACCCATTCACCTGTAAGATCTCTGGCAATTATGAAAATGTCTGAAATTTGATATCCTAATGCTTGAACATACTTAACGGCTTTTCTAAGTGTTCTTCCTTTGAAAACAACATCGTCTACCAATAGACATCTTTTACCAAGTCTGTGTTCCTTGTCAAGACCTCCTAGTTCGGGGTGTTCATTGTAAAGCTTTGCTTGTACTTCTCTTTTCGAACCGTCCTGGTGGGTTGGTGGATAGTATCTATATTCTTGTGCCCTGGGCATATTGTCAGGTAACCTTTCATTGATACCATTATCCATTATATAAAAAATATCAACCGGTTCGCCTTTTAAGGCCTGTGGCAGATCCATAAAACTATTAGAATCGATATCAAAGTTATTTCTTTTTTAGGGTGTAAGT